>DPMC01000036.1:0-4385 GCA_003541675.1 Acidimicrobiaceae bacterium
GCCGGCCTCTTCAACCAGTGCCAGCGACGATGGCGGTTCCGCTACGTCGAGAAGCGGTCCGACCCGCCGGGAGAGGCCGCCCTGCTGGGGACCTTCGTCCACCGGGTGCTAGAGCTCCTCTGCGCCGAACCAGCCGGAGGTCGGACCACCGATCGTGCGCGAGAGTTGGCTGCCACGGCCTGGCCCGAAACTCGGGACGACGGCAACTTCATCGCTCTGGCCCTGGATGATGACGCGCAACGGCAGTTCCGGTGGAGGGGTTGGACGGCCATCGAAAATCTCTGGGAGTTCGAAGACCCGGCCCAAGTCGAAGTGGAGGCCACCGAGGCCAAGGTGTCGGCCACCGTCGGCGGCGTGCCCTTCTTCGGGATCATCGACCGCCTCGACAACACGGCCGACGGGCTAGTGGTCACCGACTACAAGACAGGCAAGGCCCCCCGCCCGGGAGACGTCCCCGAGAAGCTCGACCAGGTCCTGCTCTACGCCGCCGCCGTGGAGGACCACCGGGGCGAACGTCCCAGCCGCGGACGCCTCTACTTCCTCGGCAACAGCGTCGTGGAGACTCCGGTGACCGAGGACGGCCTCGAGGCAGCGGTTGGTCGCTTCGTCGAGACGTGGGACGGCGTCGGGAAGGCCTGCTCATCCGATCAGTTCGAAGCGCGGGTCGGACCTCTCTGCGGCTGGTGCGCCCACGTGGCCGACTGCGAAGAAGGCACCACCGAGGTCCAGGTCCGGGTCGCTCGGGGCCGTATGCGCGCCGACGCCCCGGCCCGCACATTGCTGGGTCTCTAAATGGCGGGGCCCTGAGAAACCGTTACCTAAAAGTAGGCCTCTAGGCGGTCAGCCGTTCCGCCGACGGCGGCGTACCGCCACCAGCACCAGAACCAGAGCGGCCACAGCGGCCAGTACCCAGATCCGGTTTAACAGGTCGGTCCGCTCGTCGGTCATCTCGACCGGAGGAGTCTCGAACGGCAGCAGTCCCTCCTCGGTACCTTGATCGACCGTCTCCCCGGCCATCCAGTCGTCGACCGCACCGGAGTTCGACTCCACGAGGAGATCCACGACAGGAGCCTCGTCTGTTCCGTCGCCCAATGCCTCCGGCTCGGCTCCGCCCGGCAGCATGTCCAACAGGCCGTCCACCGGGCTGTCGACCGGCGGCGTCGGACGCGACCGTCGGGCCTGCGGGTCGTAGCCCGCCATCAGGCGGAACGCTCCATGAACGGGGGCGCCTCCGAGGCGTCAACCGCTCCGGGGTCGTCCGCCCCCATTCCCGCCAGGTCGGACAGCGGTGCCACTCGAGCCAGCAGTTCGTCGAACTCGGCGGCCGCCTCGGTGGCGCCAGGGCGACGCAATGCATGGATGGGCATCGACTGTGCAGCGGCTTCGGACACCGCGGCACGCAGGTGCACCGGCGGCAGACACCTTTCCGGGTAGGCCTCCTGAAGCTGTTCGTTCCAGTAACGCCCGTCACGGGTCCGTCCCAACCGGTTCACGGCGATACCGGCGATCGCGGGTCGTCCATCAGATCGACGCATCCGGACGCGATCAATGGTCTGGAGCATGCGCCCCACGCCGTCGACGGCCCACGCTCCGGGCTCGGTCACCACCAGCACCGCGTCGGCGGCGAACAGAGCATTGACTGTCAACAGGCCCAAGGAAGGCGGGCAGTCGATCAACACCAGTCGATCGTCGGACACCGCCGTCGAACCTGCGTCGGGGGCGGCCCGCAGAGCCGGTCGAAGGGCCATGGCCAGCCGGTCCTGGGCACCCAGCGGGTCCGTGGCCAACAGGGGCTCACGAATCGAGAGCTCGGGCGAGGATGCGGCGAGGCTAGGAACCGGCCCCACCTCGGCAGGCCAGCCTCCTGGCTCGATCACGCCAGCGAGGCCGCCAGGGCGCTCGTCGGCCAACACCGCGTCGACCCCCGGACCGGGCTCAAAGACGCCCAGACCGGTGGTGGCGTTGCCCTGCGGGTCGAGATCGACGACCAACGTGTCGATCCCCCGAGCCGAGGCTGCCGATGCCAGCCCGAGGACGACCGTGGTCTTGCCCACGCCACCCTTCTGGTTCACCACGGCCACTGTGAACATGCACGCAACCTAATCCACCCGACCGTCTGGACCGGGGCGTCTCAGGCTTCACCGGGCTGCCCGCTGCCCTCCCACCACTTCGGCGGTCGGCGATACCTTCGGGTCATGCCCGAACTTCCAGAGGTCGAGACGGTTCGAGCCCAACTCGAACCGTTGGTCCGTGGCGCCGTGGTGACCGATGCCCGGGCCCACCGCTCCCCCAAGTTCGCCTCAGCCCCCGAGGCCATCGGCTCGGCCATCACCGGGATCGACCGTCGCGGCAAGTACCTCCTGTTCGGGCTGGCCGACGCCGCAGCCGAACAATCCGACCCGGGCCTGAGACAGGTTCACGCCGACCGCGAGCTCATCGTGCATCTGGGCATGACCGGCGCACTCCACATCGACGACGCCCCGCCCCATGACCCCTACGAACGCGCCTCTTGGCACCTAGCCGACGGCCGGACCCTGTGGTTCCGAGACATCCGACGCTTCGGTCGCATCGCCGTCGTCCGAGCCGGCGACCACCAGTCGTTGCCCACCTTGCACCACCTCGGACCAGAGCCGTTCGACCCGTTGCTGGACGGCATCCGCTTCCACCGGTCGTTGTCCGCCAGCCGCCAACGGATCAAGACCCAACTGTTGTCTCAACGCCCGATCGCCGGTGTGGGCAACATCTACGCTGACGAGGCCCTGTGGCGGGCCGAGATCCACCCCGCGGTCCGCCGGGTAGGACCCGGCCGGGCCGACCTCCTCCTGGGCCATATCCGTGACGTGCTGGCCGAGGCTCTGGACCATGGCGGCACCACCTTGCGCGACTACCGCACCCCCGACCGTTCCACGGGCCGCAACCAGTTCCGCCTCGATTGCTACGGGCGCTCGGGCCAGCCCTGTCGGCGCTGCGCCACACCGTTGGCCTCGCGGGAGCTGGACCAACGCACCGCCACGTGGTGCCCCACCTGCCAGGCCCACTGAAGTGAGGGTCCCTCAAGGACAGACCGACTCTCCGGGGGTGGGTGCCCCGACCCAAACGACAACGAGCCCTACGATCAGCGCCGTGCCCCGCATTCGTCGTCGCCGGTCCACCCTCGCGACGATCCTGTTCGGCGCCATCGTGGTGCTCCTGGCTGCGGGCACTCTGGTCGCTGTGGCCGGCCCCTACGACTCCGAGATCGCCGCGCTCCGCGACGGCATCGATGATCAGGAATCCACCATTGCCGGTCGTCAAAGCCACATCGCCGAGTTGGAAAGCCGCCTGTCCACCCTTGACGAAGAGGTCGCCGATACCGACGGACTCATTGGCGACGACGATCGAGAGCTCCGCGTCCTCTCCATTCGCATCGAGCTGACCGCCGATCGGTTCGTCCAGGTCCTGGCCTCCCGAGAGGCTCCGTCCTCGCTGCACCGAACCATGGCCGTGGACGCCTACGTCATTAACGACGAGCGCCTGAATGACGTCCTCACTCAGTCGGCCCAGCTCACGTCCACCGCGCTGGAGGGTGTCCGCCACCGGATGCTCTACGACTCGGTGATCCGTGAGGCACAGCGACGCATTGACCTCGTCGATGCCGCGATGCGGTTGACGGCCAGGGAGGTAGCCACGCTCCGTTCCCTGGTCGCCGAGGCCGAAGACCGCCAGGACGGTGCCCGGGAGGCCCGGGACCAGCTAATTGGCTCGCAGCCGGCCATCCACGCCGAGATCGCGGTGACCCGCACAGTCATCGCCGAGGCAGAAGCCACCATCACGGAACTGGAGGCCGAGATACTGGCCTTCGAGCGCATGGCCTTGACCCGTCGATGGACCGGTACCCAGGGGACCGACGTTGGCCGTCCGGCGTTGGCCGTCAAAATCGACAACGTCACCCGGGCCCATCCTCAGGCCGGTCTCAACCAGGCCGACGTGGTCTATGAGGAGATCGTGGAGGGTGGCGTCACCCGACTGGTGGCCGTGTTCCAGTCCACCTCGGCGAACGTCGTCGGTCCGGTTCGTTCGGCACGGACATCGGACCCGCCGCTGCTGGAAGGCTTCGACCGGCCGCTGTTCGCCTACTCGGGCGCCAACCGCGGCACTCGCGACCAGTTGCGGGCCTCGACGCTGGTTGACGCCGGCTACGACGCCCACGACCAGGACTACTGGCGTGACCGGAAGCGTCGGGCGCCCCACAACCTGTACACCGATACCGACCGTCTGTGGGTCCACCACACCGACCGGACCGATGTCCCACCGGCGCCCTTCGTGTACCGCTATCCCGGCCAGGAGCTCCACCGATCGGCCGAGAAGGCCACCGGCGTGTCGGTCGACTTCGGCCTCACCGAGGT
>DPMC01000036.1:4719-5006 GCA_003541675.1 Acidimicrobiaceae bacterium
GACTACGCATGGAACGGATCCGGCTGGGCGCGTACCCACGGTGACCGGGCCCACAATGACGCAGACGGTGTCCGGGTGGCGCCGGCCAACGTGGTTGTCCAGTTCATCCGCTACGGACGGTCCCTGGCCGACCTCCGGTCACCGGAAGCCATCTCCGTCGGTACCGGCGATGCCTGGGTCTTCACCGACGGACACGTGATTAGAGGTCAGTGGCACCGGCCTGATGCGTCGATGCCGGCTACCTTCACCGCCGACGGCGAGGTGATCCGCCTCGCGCCCGGCAAGAC
>DPMC01000051.1:0-3478 GCA_003541675.1 Acidimicrobiaceae bacterium
GCCTCACGTCGACGCTGCCCCAGAGCCACCCCGACGGCCCGGGCCGGCCCGGTGGCCGCCACGACCCGCCCCGCCCCGAGCACCAGCGCCGATTCGTCGGAGGCCACCCCCAACGCGACCAAGGGCCAGTCGGGACAACCCACCACGAGGGTCCGAACGGCGGCCGAGGTCACAGCCGACCCGCCCACCAGCGGAGGGTCACGGATGAGCGGGAACGCCGCTCGGGCCCGGGAGGAGGAGCGTGTCCCGGCGTCCCTCCGTCGGGAGACCCCGACCGGTGACCGATACCTCCACCCGGCGGGACCGGAGACGGCCCTGCCCCCCGTGGGGCCCGTCCCAGACAGCCTCGTCGACCGAGAACCGGAGGTCCAGGCGGCCCGGCCAGTCGCCAACCAAACGGCCCACCCCGAGAGACCCCGACGACTCCGAGGACAGATGGACCAGCACTGACCCCCGCTCCCGACAACGGGCTGCCAGGCGTCGAACATCACCTATCGACGGCCGGTGCCTGGGCGAGACCAACACCAGGTCGACCGCCCCCACGAAGGTGGCCACCACCGGGGCCCACTGCTCCCGGCCCGGGGCGTCCACCACCACGAGACGTTCCAGTGCCACCCCGACCTCGGCCGCTGCGGCAAGGCCCAGATCACCGTCACCGACCACCACAGCCCACGACCCGGTCCCGGTGGCCCGAGCCATCAGAGCGAGGGCCACCGACCGGGCCCCGGTGCCCGACACCTCCACGGTGACGCCCCGCCGGAGGCCGTCGGGCAGGAGGCCGTCGAGAGCCTCAAGCACCGGGAGGGCCCGATCCACGGCCAGCGTGGTCGTCCGGACCCGACGGGCTGCCTCGGCCAGAGACGGCACGGCCCACAGCACCGGCCTCGACCCGACCTCTCCCGGGGAGCTATCCCCCGGAAAAGCCTCTTCCGGCAACAGGTCATCGAAGGGCTCGGCTTCGGCTAGGAGGCTCTGGGGAAGGGGATGGGACACATCTCCAGTATCGAACATATGTTCGATTGAAGCAAGGGGTTCTCTTCCTCGGTCAACCCGTCATCAGGACCAGACCGAGCACCGTGTACACGACCATCACCATCAACAGCGGGTACTGGCTACGCAAGGCGATCGACGGCCGCCACGACTCAATCGAACGGTCGTGGGCCAGGAGCACCCCACCAAGGTGGCCGGCCACGATCGCCCCGAGTTGCACCCACCCCACGGTGACCGGGGAGACCCGAGTCCAGTTCACCGCGTCGCCGGCCGTACCGAATAGATCCCATCCCCTCCCATAGGGGTCTGACGCCCGGATTCCCAACTGCTGCCCCTCGAGGACCAACAGAGAGAAGTAGTGAGCCACGTGATAGCCGATCACGATGGGCAACAACGAGTGACCGAAACGCGTCGAGAATCCCGCCCCACCGGTCAGATGATCTCCTAGCCGGGCCGCCACCTGCCAGGCAACAGCAACAACAACAACCACCCAGACGAGCCCCACCGTGCCTACCGCTGTGGCACCCCACCCGGTGTGGCCCGCCGAGACATCACCCCAGAACCGAGTCCTCGACACGCCGTCGAAGGCTGTCCCCCCTAGTACCACCAGGAGGAGTGCAACCTCCGATGGCCGGAGATCATCTACCGCGGCACCCACCAGCGGGAGCCGAATGACCGGACGGCCGGTCTCCGGCGCCCGTCCAATCGGTGACAGTCGAGCCAACAGTCCGAACAGCACACCAAATCCCTCGGACCGCCGGGCCACACCGGTTCCCCACCGGAGGGCCATCCCCACCAGCGCCACCGTGTAACCAAGCCCCGCCCAACCCAGCACCCGGGGACGGGCTCCATCGTGGTACACGAGCTCGAGCCACAGAAACACTGCCACCGGGACCACGGCCATCCAGCCGTCGTACCGTCCGGCGAGTAGGACCTCTGTTCGTCCCTTCCGGCCGACTCGGAGCCGGTCGACAAACCGGAACGCCGCCTCCCACGGACTGACCGAGGACCACCACGGCCCGACCAGCACCACAATCATCGGCACGGCCACCCAGAAGGCCACGTACACCGTGACCGGAGCCAGATTGGCGGCCACATCGTCGACCCCTACTAGGCCGGCGGTGACCACGACCACCGCTCCGAATCCCACGATCCAACGCGCAGCGACCCCAACCGGGGCGCCGATCGACGCCAACCCCGACCCCACGACTCTCCCGACGGCCAACTCCCGGAGCCGTGGCCGATGCCACGCCAGTCCGAGGACGGCAAAGGAAACCAGCAGAGCCGCCGCGGCCGACCATCCGGTTTGCCAAGCCGAGAGCGGCAGGTCAGTCCGACCGCCGACACCATGGGCCAGCATCAGCGTGTGGGTCACGAGACCTCGAGCTCGAACACCCGCAGACCCGAACCGTGCAGTTCTGCCTCGAACACGCCCGGGACAGCAGCCCGGACCACCACTTCTGCCTCCACCCCCGGTCCGACATCAGCGAACGCGTCGTAGACGTGTAGGTGGACCTGATCGACCCGGTCGACCGTCAGGAGTACCGAGACCACCCGCCCCGTCGACACCTCGAACCTCGGAACGCCTCCGACCACCAGGCCATCCCGCACCTCGACTTCGAAGCGCTCATCGACGGTCACCTCGGCCGGATCGACCACGTACGAACCAGTGTCGTGACCATGGTCGTGATTCGTCGACCCGGCACAGGAGGCAAGCGCGAAGGTCCACGAAACCGCCAGGACGAGGACGACAACCCGGTGAAGATTCACCGTCACAGGCTAAGACCCATTTCCCGGCGGCAACCCGGCGTGATCACGGATCCAGGCGTGCATGGCGATGCCCGATGCCACCCCGGCGTTGATCGATCTCGTCGAGCCGTACTGGGCGATCGAGCAGACCACCGACGCCGCGTCCCGCACCGCGTCGGACAGCCCCGGGCCCTCCTGGCCGAACACCAGCACGCACCGTTCCGGCAGGCCTGTCGACTCCAACGGCACCGATCCCGGCAGATTGTCGATGCCGACGAGGGGAAGGTCCTCGGTGGCCGCCCACGCCACCAGGTCCTCGACCGTCGGGTGGTGGTGAACGTGCTGGTAACGGTCGGTCACCATCGCCCCCCGCCGGTTCCAGCGGCGACGCCCGACGATGTGCACACCGGAAGCCAGGAAGGCGTTGGCGGTGCGGACCACCGTCCCGATGTTGAGGTCGTGTTCCCAGTTCTCGATGGCCACGTGAAACGGATGCCGATGGCCGTCGAGGTCGTCGACGATGGCCTCCATTGTCCAGTAGCGGTAGCGGTCGGCCACGTTGCGTCGGTCGCCTCTCGCCAGGAGTTCGGGATCCAAGCGGAGGTCTTCAGGCCATGGCTCGGAATGGGGGCCCACGCCCACCGGCACCGATTGCGCCTCTGGCTCCGGGGCTGGCTCAGACATCAGTCCACGAGGGCCTGGTTCACCAGCGTGCGAAGGTCCCAGCGCAACGACACGT
>DPMC01000051.1:3878-4363 GCA_003541675.1 Acidimicrobiaceae bacterium
GTGCTGGCCATGCCACCCCACGAACCCTCGCCCCGGGTGGCCAGGAACCGACCACGGGCCGGATCCTCCACGGTGGCGAATCCGAGGCCGAACCCGCAGCCGGCAAAGAACTCCGGCGTGTAGAGCGGGTCGCCGACCTCGTCGAGGTGTGCGCCACCCGGCAGGTGGTTCACGAACATCTGCCGGACCGTCCGACTGCCCAAGATCCGCTGACCATCCAGTGCGCCGCCACCGACGAGGGCTGCGCAGAAGCGGTGGTAGTCGGCCATGGTCGATACCAGACCTCCCCCACCGCTGGGCCACGACACCTTGCCAAAACCCGTGGTCGGGCCCGGATCGATAAGAGTCGGCTCGGAACCCGGGGCGAACGCATAGCACGACGTCATTCGGCCCAACCGGTCATCGGGCACCCGGAAGATGGTGTCGACCATGCCCAGCGGTTCGAGTACCCGGGCATGCAGCGCCTCGTCGAACGGTCGTCCATC
>DPMC01000163.1 GCA_003541675.1 Acidimicrobiaceae bacterium
CGAGCACTTCCCCATCTACGCCGATGCCGGGATTCGACAGGTCATCAACGGCCCGTTTACCTTCGCGCCCGACGGCAACCCGGTCATTGGACCAGTCAAGGGCCAGCGTGGCCACTGGGTGGCCTGCGGCGTGATGGCCGGCCTCAGTCAGGGCGGCGGCGTCGGTCTGTCCATGGCCAACTGGATGACCACCGGCGACCCCGGATTCGACGTGTGGGGCATGGACGTGGCCCGCTTCGGCGACTGGACGACTCCGAGTTACACCAGGGCCAAGGTTATGGAGAACTACAGCCGACGTTTCTCCATTTCGTTTCCCAACGAGGAGCTGCCGGCCGCCCGTCCGTTGTACACCTCACCCATCCACGACCGTCTAGACGATGCCAATGCCGTGTGGGGCTCCTCCTACGGGCTGGAGACCGCCCTGTGGTTCCAGCGGGACGGCGCCGAGCCGATCGAGGACGTCACCTATCACCGGTCCAACGCCTTCGACGTGGTGGCCGACGAGGTCCATGCGGTTCGCACCGGGGTGGGTCTCATCGAGACCACCGGGTTCGCCAAGCACCAGTTCACCGGACCGGGCGCCCGGGCGCTGCTCGACCGTGTACTGGCCAACCGCATTCCGACGCCGGGCCGTATGGCGCTGGCCCCCATGCTGAACCACGACGGAAAGCTCATCGGAGACTTTACGGTGGCCACGTTGGCTGAACCGTTCGACGGTGCCGAGACCTTCCTAGTACTGGGCTCCGGCGTGGCCGAGGGCTACCACGAGCGCTGGTTCCGCGAGCAGATCGTCTCGCATCTGGCCGACGGCGGTGACGGTGACGTCAACTATCGACCACTGGGCACCGAGTTAGCCGGGCTCTCCATCGCCGGCCCGAAGGCCCGCGACGTGCTGGCCTCCGTGGTGGGCCCCACCAGCCCCAGCTCCGGCGGGACGGGTTCAGACGTGTCGGCCAATGCCTTCGCGTTCCGAGACATCCAGCGGATGGACCTGGGCATGGTGCCGGCGATTGTCGGCCGTATCACGTTCACCGGCGACCTGGGCTACGAATGCTGGGTTCCCGCCTCGCTGCAGCAACGGCTGTTCGACCTGCTGATGGAAGCCGGGGAACCACACGGCATTCGACTGTTTGGGCTGCGGGCACTGGACTCGATGCGGTTCGACAAGGGCTTCGGGGGCTGGGCCAGCGAGTTCCGGCCCATCTACACGCCCGCCGAGTCCGGGCTCGATGCGTTCGTCGCACTCACGTCGTTGGACGGCTCCGCCCGGAACTTCATCGGCCGAGATGCCGCGGCGACAGCCCGGGCGACCGGCCCCGAACGTCGCCTCTGCACGTTCACCCTTGACGACGGCGGAACGCCGACCGGGGAAAACGGCAGCGGGACAACGGTAGGCAGTGCTGCGTCCGACGTGTTGGGCGACGAGCCGATTTGGCACGGCGGTGAAGTGGTGGGTTGGGCCACGTCAGGCGGCTACGCCCACTGGTCGCAGGCCTCGTGCGCCATGGGCTACGTGCCCGCAGCGGCAGCCGACCCGGCCACGCCGCCCGATGCCTTCGAGATCGAGGTGCTTGGTGTGCGTCGCCCAGCCACCCGGCGAGACGAGCCGCTGTTCGACCCAACCGGCATCCGGATGCGGGGCTGACGACCGCCGAGAACCAGAACGGCAGGAGAGAACTCCTTGAACGAAGACACCCCGACACGGGACCAGACGAACGACCCGATGGTCCGACGGGCGGCCACCACCGGCCACCGGATGGCCATGGGGCCCGGCGAGCCGGCGCTTTCCGAATGGGCAGCCGCCGGCCTGGATCTGCCCGACGAGACGGCCATGATGCGCTACCGGCTGGACCGCACCGTCACCCAGCTGGCCGACGCCGAGGTAGATGGGATCCTGTTATTCGACCCCTTGAACGTCATGTACGTGACATACGCACCCAACATGCAGGTCTGGGTGCTCCACAACCAGGCCCGCTACGCCTTCGTGGGCGCCGACGGCACGCTAATCCTGTTCGACTACCCCGGCTGCGAGTTCCTGTCAGCCCACAACCAGTTCGTAACCGACGTCCGTCCAGCCCGGGCTTTCACGTACTTCCTGGCCGGCGACCGGATCGATGAGCAGTCCAAGGTCTTCGCTCAGGAGATCGCCGACGCGGCCCGCACCCACGGGATGGGGTCCCGTCGGATTGCCGTGGATTCCTCGACCACCGCTGGCATCACGTCGCTGCTCGACGAGGGCCTGGCCCTCGTGGAGGGCACACGGATCATGGAACAGGCCCGAAAGATCAAGGGCCCCGACGAGATCCGCGCCATGCGTTGCTCGGTGGAGGCCACGTTCGTCTCATGCCGGAGGATGTTCGAGGCCATGCGCCCCGGCATGACCGAGAACCAGCTGTGGGGTGTGTTGTGGGCCGAGATGCTGGCCCGCCACGGCGAGTGGATGGAATGCCGACTGCTGACCGCCGGGGACCGCACCAACCCGTGGTTCCAGGAGTGCAGCGCCGCGGTCATCGGGAACGGAGACGTGGTGGCCTTCGACACCGACCTCGTGGGGGCCTTCGGAATGATGACCGACATCTCGCGGACCTGGGTGTGCGGTGATGTCCCACCCACACCAGCGGCCCGCCACGCCCACGACCTGGCCGTCGAGCAGATCACCCGCAACACCGAACTCTTCGGACCCGGTGCCACATTCCATGAACTGGTCCACAAGGCGTGGTATCCACCCGAGGAGGAGTACCGCCACTACTCGGTGCTGTCCCACGGGGTCGGCCAGTGCGACGAGTACCCGTCGCTTCCGTTCCCCAGCGCCTGGGACAACTCCGGCTACGACGGAGTGCTCGAACCCGGCATGGTCCTGACTGTCGAGTCCTACGTGGGGGCCCGGTCTGGCGGCCAGGGTGTGAAGCTGGAGAACCAGCTGCTCATCACCGAGACGGGCCACGAGAACCTCAGTCCGTGGACGCTGGACCTGGAGCGCTTCGAAAGGCTCTGAACCGCTGGCCGCCTGCCAGACTCGACCAATGGAACAGGAATCGTCCGCTGACCTGACGGCCACTATCCGCCGGATCATGCCATTCTGCGAGGTACTCGGCCTGACGGTCGTCGAGACCTCACCCGACCGGGTCGAGGCCACCGTGGAATGGACCGAACAGCGGACCACGGTGTTCGGCGGGCTGCACGGCGGCTACGTCATGGCCGTGGCCGACTCGACGGGCGCCCTGTGCGCGGCCCAGAACCTCCCAACAGGAGCCGGCACGTCGACCATCGAATCCAAGACCAACTTCCTTCGACCCATCAGCTCGGGCACTGCCACCATCGTGTCCACCCCGGTGCACGTGGGTCGCACCACCATCGTGGTCCAGACCGAGGTGATCCGCGACGACGGGAAGACAGCGGCCATCACCACCCAGACCCAGATCGTGCTCCCCTCCGGTCCGTGACCTGTTTCGCCGGTGGTGTCTTCAGAGGTTCCCGGTCCAGACCGGCGCAGTCATCGACCCTGGAAGTCAGGCGACCGCTTCTCCATCCAAGCCCGAGCCGCCTCACGGGTGTCCTCGGTACCGAAGTTGGTGGCCTGGGTGGCCGCCTCGGCCTCTAATGCCTGGGACATCGACGTCTGGGACCCCTGATTGAGTAACGCCTTGCTCATCGACAGGGCCAGTGGCGGCCCGGCGGCGATGCGAGCCACCACGTCATCCACGTGGGCGTCCAGATCGGCTTCGGACAGGATCCGGTTCACCAACCCGATGCGGTCAGCCTCCGCGGCATCGATCACCTCGGCCAGCAGAGCCAACTCCTTGGCCCGGTGGAGGCCGACCCGCCGGGGAAGCACCCACGAGCCACCGAAATCGATGGTCAGGCCCCGGCGAGCGAAGATCTCCGAGAATCGGGCGGTGTCAGCGGCATAGACGAGATCACACCCTAGGGCCATGTTCAAACCGGCTCCGGCTGCCACCCCGTGGACCTTGGCCACTACCGGATGCTGGCAGTCGTGCAGGGCCATAGCTGAGGCCTTGATCTGGCGGAGGTTTCGCAGCGGGTTGGTGGACACTGCTCCGGCTGCCCGCTTGGACTGGCCGCCTACGTCGGCGCCCGAGCAGAAGTTCCCGCCGGCCCCGGTGAGCACGATGCAACGCACGGTCTCATCGGCGTGGAGGTCGCGGAAGATCCGCCCGAACTCGGCAAACATCGTCCCGGTCATGGCGTTCATGACCTCGGGGCGGTTCAACGTGACGGTGACCACGCCTCCGGCCCGCTCGACATCCAGCCCCTCGGCACCCGTGTGTTCCTGCGACTCGATACGTTCCTGCTGTTCGGCCATGGGTCGACGCTAGACCGGAACCCGCCATGGCGACCCGTCCGGCGAGTCCGACATCACGAAAGGCCGGAGCGGGCGGCCCGGTGCTCCCTCGGTAGGGTCAGCCCGTGGACCTGAATCTGACGGAGGATCAGGAATCGATTCGCGAGGTGTTCGCGGCGTTCTTCGACGGTGAGACCGGGCCAGCACGCGCCCGCTCTGCCGAACCGTTCGGCTTCGACGCCGCCGCCTGGGAACGCCTGCTCGAGACCGGCGCCCCGGGCATGGGCGTTGCGGAGGCCGTCGGTGGCGGTGGGGCATCGCTGGCCGACCTAGCCGTGGTGGCTACCGAGGCCGGGAGCCGCATCGCCCCCCTCCCCCTGGTCGATCACATAGTGAGCACCCGCCTCCTGGCCAGGTTGACTGATCCATCGGCCTGCAACGACGATGTGCTGGCCGGATCCGCCATCGTCGGGTTGGCCTTACGACCGGCGACCAAAGGCGTAGCCCGAACCGTTCCTAACGGCGCCGTAGCCCATCGGGTGGTGGCCCTCGACGGTGACCGATTGGTGATCGACCAGCACACCGACCTGCTCCTCGGTGCCCATCTGGCGAACCACGGCTGCCTCCCGCTGGCCCACCGTGACCTGGCCGACGCCGAGACCCTGGCCGAGGGCCCCGAGGCCGTTGCCGCCCACGCACGGGCCGTCGACGAGTGGCGCACCCTCACTGCGGCCACGCTGGTCGGCATCGCCCGAGAGGCGCTCGTCCTCGGCGTCAGCTACGTCAAGGAGCGCGAACAGTTCGGTCGGCCGGTGGGCAGCTTCCAGGCTGTCCAGCACCTGCTGGCTGACCTCCCGGGCCTGATCGACGGCGCCCACCTTTTGACCGCCAAAGCGGCGTGGGCCGGCGACCGGGCGACGGCCGGCATCACCGGGACCCTGGACGTAGACGCCAACGATGTAACCGACTTCCCGGTACTGGCCGCTATGTCGCTGGTGGCTGCCGGCGAGGCCGCTGTGCTGGCCACCGACCGCAGCCTCCACGTGCATGGCGGCTACGGATTCAGTGAGGAGTACGACATCCAGCTGTACTACCGCCGGGCCAGGGCCCTGACCTGGCTGCTGGACGATCCGGCCCGCGAATGTCGACGGCTCGCCGGGATGTTCCTCGCCGCTGCTGACGGCCGGCTAGCAGCGTCGACCCACCACGATTCGCCGCAGGCGAATCCGGAAACAGGCAGGTCCTGATGGACTTCTCCCTGGGCGAGCGGACCGAGGCCTTCCGGGCCGAGGTGCGGGCCTT
>DPMC01000101.1 GCA_003541675.1 Acidimicrobiaceae bacterium
CATCGTGCGCCACGACTCATCCATTCTGCGTGCCCATGCGGGCCGACGGACCGGCGACCTGCCTGACGGTATGGCTCACGAGGCCATTCACGCCGACGACCTGGTTGTTTTGCCCTGACGGAGAGGCCGACGGTTAGCGATTGCCGAGTCGACGTTGGGCGCCCCGGATGTCGGTGATGAGGCTGCGGGCCTCGGCGACCCCTGTGACCGAGGCGACGGTCACGTAGGCCAGGCCGGCAACCATCACGCTCAGTGGTGCCGCCGCCACGTCGGGCAGGCCACCTGTGGCCCAGCGGGCAGTCATGGCGACGACCACGGCGGTGGCTACCGGCCAGGCCAGCGGACCCATCACCGACGACGGACCAGTAGGCGCGCCGAGTACTCGACGGGTTCGACGGGCCAGCAGAGTCAACTCGGTCCAGGCGGCTACCGCTGAGCCGAGGGCCAGGCCGACCGCACCCAGATGCGGGTCGAGCGACCCCGAGCGGATGCCTTGGCTGAGGGGGCCGAACCAGCCGTCCCCGGCGACAGTCATCAGTTCGCCGGCATGCACGGTGATCCGATCCATGGGAAACATGACGGTGAGGCCGATGACGGCCGCTAGGCCGACGCGCACCGCGGCGATACGGGCCGGGCCAACGGTGTCGCCAACCGCGTACAGGGAGTTCTGGTGGATCCGTGAGGACGCCACGGCCGGCAGGCCAAGGGCGTAGGCGCCCAGCACCAGAGACACGGCCCGGGCGTCGTCACCGTCAAACGCCCCCCAGCCGAACAACGCGCCGACGATGGACTCTCCGAGTACCAAGAAGGCCACCGTCGAGAATGCCACGTAGAAGGCTGTGCGCTGGCGGGCTCGTAGCGAGGTGGCGGCCAGCTCGGAGGCAGATGAGCGAGACATCCCGGGAAGCGACGCGGCAGCCACACTGGTGGCGAACAGTGCCACCGGGAGGCCGTAGAGCATCTGGGCCGACAGCAGGCCGGCTACCGCTCCTGTGGCCAGCAGCGATGCCAGTATGAGGTCTAGATAGCCGGAGAGTTGGAGGACGCCCCGACCCAGTACGGCCGGTCCGAATCGCCGTCGCACGTCGGCTACCGACGGATCGCCACGTCCGATGGTCCGTCCGATCCAGGGCCGCAGTTCGGGTGCGAGCCGGCGGACGGCGATGGCCTGTACACCGAACTGGAGGACCCCGCCGACTACCAGGCCCCACGCCAACCCGGTGGCGGTCCGGGTCGGTGACCAGTCGCCGGTGAGGGCGGCGACCAGCACGGCGATCTGGGCCACGTTCCAGAGCACGGGGGCCACGTACGGCAGGAAGAACCGGCCGTGGCTGTTCAGGATTCCAAGGCACCACGCCGAGAGCACCAGAAGACCCAGGCCGCCGGTGGTGATGCGGAGTAGGTCGACGGTGAGGTCGAGGCGGGCTCCCTTGAATCCGGGAGCCAGGAGGGTCGCCAGCGGTCGGGCAACCACGATGGCAACGACGACTAGCCCGCCGGCCAACGCAGTCAGGAGTCCGGCCACCGCAGCCGCCACCTTGCCGGCCTCGTCGCGCCGACCCTCGCCCAGGAGGCGGCTGTAGACGGGAATGAAAGATGCGGACAGGGAGCCCTCTCCCAACAGGTTCTGGAGCAGGTTCGGTATCCGCAGGGCTGCAGCGAAGGCATCTGCTGCCGGACCGAGGGCCAGCACGGAGCGGAGCAGCGACTCGCGGGCCAGCCCGGCCAGTTTGGACAGCAGTATCCCGGCGGCCACCGCGGACGATGATCCCTCATCCTTCGGGTGCCCAATTCGGTCCACGGCCATCCACTGCACGGTAGGTGATGGCTAGCCTCCACTGAATGCAACCCGAATCTGCCGTCACCTATGGGGCCGACGGACCGGTCGGGTCCGGATCGGGCGTTGCCGACCTGGCTCGCCGTGCCAAGGCGGCCGCTCCGTCATTGGCCGTCGCCACCACGGAGGTCAAGAACGCCGCCCTGCTGGCCGCCGCCGACCGACTTCAGGCCGATGTAGCGGATCTGTTGGACGCCAACCTCGAGGACGTAGCTCGCGGCGAGGCCGAAGGGATGCCCGACGGCATGGTCGACCGACTCCGACTCGACGAGGTCCGGGTGGCTGGCATGGCCTCCGGGCTGCGTCAGGTGGCCGACCTGGAAGACCCGGTTGGCCAGGTGACGTCTGAATGGACCCGACCCAACGGGTTGCATGTGAGCAGGGTGCGGGTGCCGCTGGGCGTGGTGGCCATCATCTACGAGAACCGCCCCAACGTGACAAGTGATGCCTTCGGCTTGTGTCTGAAGTCCGGCAACGTCGCCTTTCTCCGGGGCTCGTCCGGGGCGTTGACCTCCAATAGGGCCATTGCCGTGAGTATTCGGTCGGCGCTGGTCGATGTGGGCCTGCCTGCCGATGCGTTGGTCCTCGTCGAAGACGCCAGCCGGGAGGCCGCTGTCGAGTTCATGCAGCAGCGCGGGTTCGTGGACTGCCTCATTCCTCGGGG
>DPMC01000276.1:0-2125 GCA_003541675.1 Acidimicrobiaceae bacterium
CAGCCCAAGCAGGACCTGATGCCGAGCCCGGGTCCCTGGTCGTCTTTCCCCTCGTCCACGGACCACTCGGTGAGGACGGCACGCTTCAAGGCCTCCTTGAGCTGGCCGACGTGCCCTACGTGGGGTCCGGCGTGCTCGGTTCCGCCCTAGCCATGGACAAGCTGGCCACCAAGGACGTCCTGGCCCACCACAACATCGCCCAGGCGCGATACCGGGCTATCCACGCCGACCGACTGGTCAACCTGGGAACCGACGCCAACTCCGACGGGCACCGAGCCCTGTTGGTCGACCTGCTGGCTGACCTCGGACCGACGCTATTTGTGAAGCCGGCCAACATGGGTTCTTCGGTGGGCGTGTCGCGGGCCACCGACGAGGACTCCCTCGCCGAGGCCCTCGCCACCGCCGCCCTCTACGACGAGTGGGTGGTCGTCGAGGAAGCCATTGCCGGCCGGGAGATCGAGTTCGCCGTCCTAGGGGACCGGAACCCGCAGGTATCGGGACCCGGCGAGATCCGACCGGGTGACACCTTCTACAGCTACGCCGACAAGTACGAGAGCGACGCCGCCGAGCTCGTCATCGACCCGGACCTCTCTCCAGAGGTGGTCGTTGGCTTCCAAGAGATGGCCGCCCGCGCCTACCTTGCCCTGCGCTGCACCGGCATGGCCCGGGTGGACTTCTTCATTGCCGACGACGGCCGGATGCTGTGTAACGAGGTCAACACGATCCCCGGCTTCACCCCGATCTCGATGTATCCGCGGCTCTGGCAGGCCGCCGGCCTCTCTTACTCGGCGCTCATCGACCGTCTGGTCGACCTGGCCGTTACCCGCCACACCCGGCGCCGTCGCCACACCGGCCGCTGATAACCAACCGTCGGGAGCGGACAACTAGCTGCCGGCGGCGGGATCCAGCGACCGACGTAGGAACCGCAGCAGTTCGCCACGTCGCTGCACCACTGGACGCAGAGTCGGCCCCACGCCCGCAGCCCGCAACACCTCGATCTCGGTGGCTACCCCCACCACGGTCGAGTACGCACTCAAGAGGAGCAGTTGGGCGTCAGTTCGTCGCATGCGTCCCGCCGCCATCTCGTCCTCCATCCACCGGCGGGCCCTGGCCATCAGAGGCTCGAGGTGGGTCCGAACCCGAACCGCGCCCGGCGAGTTGGGACGACTGACCTCACGCAGCAGGCCCAACAGGACCGGCTGGTCCAGCGCCAGGCGAAACACCTCGCGAACCATTCCCTCAACACGCTCCCAGTCGCTTCTCCCGGCGGATCTGGACTCGACCAAGACCCCTTCCAATGCCATGGTCAGCTCGCCGGCGCAGTGGTCGACCACCGAGTCCAACAACCGGCGTTTGGAGACGAAGTGGTAGAGGATCGTCTGCTTTCGGATCCCCAGACCGGCTGCCAGGTCATCCAGCGAGGTCCCGTCGTAGCCGGTAGTACCGAAGGAGGCGAGGGCAGCGTCCAACACCAGCTCTCTGGTATTGCCCCGCTCCCCGGTGGTCGCCACATCGCAACCGTAGCCCCCTTCTCTACCAGATGGTAAGGAGGCCAACCTTCTGGTAGAAACGACCCCGTGATCCCCGAATCCCTCGCTGGGCGGCGTATCGCCATCACCGGAAGCACCGGCTTCCTCGGAACCGCGCTCGTCGAACGCCTCCTTCGTTCGGCCCCCAACTGCGAACTCGTCCTGATCGTCCGGCCAGGTCGACGAGGCGCGGAGCGACGGGTCGAACGCGACATTCTTCGCAACGACGCCTTTGACTCACTGCGTGATTCCCTCGGTCCCGATGGCTTCGCCGAGATGGCCGCCCGACGGATCACGGCATTGGCTGGCGACGTCACCGTCGACGGACTCGGCCTGGACGACAATGGCCGGGCCGCTCTCGCCGCATGCGACATCGTCATCCATTCGGCCGCTGCGGTGAGCTTCGACTCGCCACTCGACCAGGCCATCGAGGTCAACCTGCTGGGACCAGTCCGAGTCGTCGAGGCACTGTCCGAGCTGGGTGTGACCCCACACGTGGTGACCGTGTCCACCTGTTATGTGGCTGGCAGCCGTCGCGGTGCCGCCCCTGAGGAGCCGGTCGACGCTAGCCCGTTCTTCGTCGACGTCGACTGGCG
>DPMC01000276.1:2429-2567 GCA_003541675.1 Acidimicrobiaceae bacterium
GTTCTTCGTCGACGTCGACTGGCGCACCGAGGTCGACGCCGCACGTCGCATACGTCGCGAAACCGAGACGACCAGCCGCACCCCGGAAAGCCTCGCCGAGTTCCGCTCCAAGGCTCGCGGCGAACTCGGTGCTGCCGG
>DPMC01000052.1 GCA_003541675.1 Acidimicrobiaceae bacterium
GACTGCTCCTTCGACGACCGTTGCGTCTGGTGCAACGACTGTTGTGCCCGCCGCTGAGATTCCTTCGACCACCCTTGTTGTATTAGAAGCTCCGGCCACCCCGATTGACCTTGAGGCCAACGAACTGCTCCGGGTTGTCTTGGCCGGAGACTCCATTACCGACCAGGTAGCGCCGTACCTCGAATGGATTCTGAGTGAGGCGGCCACCATCGAACATCGACACCTGTGGGGAACGGCGCTCTGCGATTGGTTTGCCGACATCCGAGGCGAAATGGGCCTGGAGTACCTCGAGTCGTGGCAGCCGCACCTCTATATCGTCGACCACGGCGGGAACGGCATCACGCCGTGCATGGCCGACGCTGCCGGCCTTCCGCTAACCGGTGAGGCTTACACGGCCAAGTATTTGGCCGACACCGAGTACGTACTGGAGTTGGCGTCGCGGACCGGGAGCCGTGTGCTCTTGGTGGACCAACCGGTTAGCCGTGGCGATTACCGATCGGGGACCGGCGAGATCTACCGTTCGATGCCCGCCAGACATCCTGGTGGGCTGGTCCGCTTCTTTTCCACCTGGCCGGCGCTGACCCCGGATGGCCAGTTCGTCCAGTCGGCCCCCTGCGAGGTTTTTGAGCCGGGATGTGTCGATGGTCGAGGCGAACTACGAGAGCCGCCGCCCAATGTCCACCTGGAGGCGCTCGGCGCATGGCGCTACGCAGTGGCCATTGTGGATGAGTTGGTTGCCGCGGGATGGGTGGATGCCGACTTGGTGGACGTCACTGACCGTGTGATGCCCTGAAACCGTTGCTTTAACGGTTTCGCCGTCGAACCAAGGGGCGTGGATGGCGAGGTTGCGTCGAGCAACCTGGTCCGGAACTACGCGGTGGCTCCGTTCTGAATGATGCGTGAAGTCATTTTCGTCATTCTGGCTCTGGTCGTCATCGCCGAACTGATGGCGATCTACTAGGAGTCCCACTTCTTGTCGACGGATAACTGTCGAGCGACGACAGCTGAACCTATGGCCGCTACAGCGGCCATAAACATGGGGATCCGGTAGGAACCGGTCACTTCGAATAGATGGCCGGCCCCCACGGGCCCGACTAAACCAGCAGTTCCCCAGGCGGTGAAGACGCGGCCGTAGGCCCGGGAGTAACCGTCCTGACCGAATCTCTGGGTAACAGCGAGAGGGTAGATAGCTATTAGCGCTCCGTAGGTGAAAGCAATCCCGGCTACGGAGACCATCAGGACGACACCATGAGACACCACGGCAGCGATGACGAGCACAACGGCCGATCCGAGTGGCAGTAGGCGTAGCAGACGGTCCGTCGCCGTTCGGTCGGCGACAAGCGCGATCCATAGGCCTCCTGAAGCGCTTGCCAGTCCGGCGGCCACGACAGCGGCGCCACCTGGGCCACCAGCGTCGTCGACGATGGCAGCGGCATGTCCGAGTGCCATCAGACCGGCAAGCACAGCGAGCAGGTAGGCCGTCCAGAGAGGCGCGAGTATGCGCAGATTCGCACTCGAGAGGCGAGCGGGCGATCCATGTACCGGAGAGTCGTTGTTGTTGAGTAGGACAGAGGTGACGATCCCGGTCACAGCTATGGCAAGGGCGAGCCAGCGAAGGCCACTGGTAGCGCCACTTGCAGCGACCTGCTTGTCGAGGACCAGCGCGGTGGATGCGCCACCGAGGGCGTAGGCCGCAGTGACAAGGCCGAGGGCGAATCCGCGACGGTCCGGGTTCGACTCAGAGGCCCGCTGGAGCGAGAAGGCGTAGCCGAGGCCGTTAAACGCACCGAAGACAACGCCGTACCCAAGGACAACGCCAGCCAGGGAGTTGGCTGACGCAGCAAGCAGCAGTCCGATGGCAGCCCCTCCTGAAGCGATCAGGACAACCAGAGGGCCTGGCACTAGCCGGAACAACAGGTGGCTGACTAATACAACGACGGTGAGGCTGGCCAGGGCTACGGAGTAGGGGGCACCCGCCTCGCCGCGTCCAACGCCGAGATCGGACTCGAAGGACTCGATGAACAGGCTGTACGCGTGGATGCTTCCGAGAACACCGCTCAGGAGCACGCATCCCACAAGCGAGCGGGTCGGCGGTCGCATTGCCCGCGACTTTACGCCGGGTGCCGGTGTCAAATGGCGCTGATGGTGACCTCGGCGCCCATGTGGCTACCGCACCGGCATCGTCATGGGCCATCTGGGGCCCGGCTGACGTCCGGCTAGACATCTGGTTGGGTTCGGTCCGCGGCATTTCACCTGTCACGCTGCCCCTACCATCGACGACCTATGGGATTTCCCTTCCGGGTAGCCGCTCCGACAGGCGGCATCGGCTTGCTGCTCGTCGTCGCAGTATCGGCCTGTGGCGGCGGAGGAGGAGCGGCGCCGCCGGCCACGACAGTGGGTGAACTGTTCGCCGGTTCGGCAACCACCACGACGGTGGGGGGCCTCTCCGTGGCCGGATGGACTCACCGTGACCTGCCGGAGATGCGTACCGCACTGGATGCCTGTGTCGCCTCGGTCGACGTGCGGGGGGCTTCGACGGACGAGGAGGAGGGGCCCCGGACGGTGATCGTCGAATCGGGCGACAGTCTCGGCAAGATCGCGGCCCGCTTCGATCGGACCGTGGACCAGTTCATGCGGGCCAACGGAATATCGGATCCGAATCGCCTTCAGGTCGGTCAGATCCTGGTTGTCCCGGCCCAGCGGATCGAGACCGAGCCCGAATACGACGGCCCGACGGTGCTTCTCGAGCCCGTCTACTGCGAGGTCGATACGGGCGTTCCAGCATTCGGTCCTGACGGCGCCCAGATCGGCGGCCCCGGCATCATCGAGGTCTTCGCGGACTGGAAACGCCTCGAGGGTCCCGACGAGGCACCCCGCGTGAACGGTCGGATTCGGGGACTCGTCCAGGCCTCGGTCGGGGGGTTCGCCGAGGACGTGGCCAACGAGGTGGAACGCCACGGCTTTGCCTGCCGTGACGGCTCCCACGGCCGGTGTGCCTGGCTCCAACATCGTCAGGAGGTGCTGTTGGCTACCGACGAACTCTTCAGCGTCCGGGACGTCGTACGACGCCTGATGCCGGGTGCATCGGCTGTCGAGGAGGAGATCCGCACCGAAACGTTCGACCTGGAAACCGGCCGTCCGATCACCGTGGCTGAGCTCTTCGACCCGATGACCGACTGGGTTGCAGCGGTGTCCGTCGAGGCCATCAGCCGATTGGCCCGGGAACCGTGGACCGACGAGCGCCGGGTCGTCGGCGCATCATCTGAGTCGGGCAACTTTGAGCGATTCAACCTCACCCACGGGGGGCTGGTGCTGTCCTTCGCTCCAGGCTCCATTGGTGGCCACGGCAGCAACACCGTGTCGATCACCATCCCGTACCGGTCTCTGGACGGCTTCTGGGCTGAGGACGGCCCGGTTTCCCGCATCGAATAGCCGGAGGTCTACCGCCTAGTTTTCGGTCATGGGTATTGAAGAGAGCAACCTCCTCGAGGCGATGCGAACCACGTTCTCGTGTCGGGACTTCACCGATGCTCCGGTCACCGACGACCAGCTCCACCGGATCTTGGACGCGGCCCGCTTCGCTCCGTCAGGCGGCAACCGGCAGGGTTCGCACGTGGTCGTGGTCCGGGACCGCGCCCTGCGCCAACGGCTTGGCGAACTTTGCGGTCCGACCATGCGTCTCTATGCGGCACAGGGCGCCGCGGGCGAGACGCCGTTCAATACCGTCGTCGAATCTGCGGTCGACCCCGAGGTGGTGATGGCAGGCGACGACTCGACCCCCACGGGTCCCCCGGGTCTGTTCGAACGCCTCGGCGAGGTTCCGGTGGTCCTCGTCGTCACCGTGGACCTGTCGGTCGTGGCGTCGATGGACAAGGACCTCGACCGGGTCGGCGTGGTCACCGGTGCATCGGTGTACCCATTGGTCTGGAACATCCTTCTAGCGGCCCGCACGGAAGGCCTGGCCGGCGTGGTTACCACCGCCGTGGTGCCCGCCGAGGATGAGGTGCGAAGCCTCCTGGGGCTGCCCGAACATCACGCGGTGGCAGCCATGGTGCCCCTTGGCGAACCCGTCAGGCAGCTCACGAAACTCTCCAGACGGCCGGTGGAGAACTTCACGACCATCGACCGGTTCGACGGGCCACCGCTCACCGCCTGACCGGGCACCGGCGACAGGGCGACTGGCCGATGGGAACGATCTGATGGAACTGGGCATCACCATCCACCTAACCGACCGGTCAATGGATGTTCGTGATCTTGCCTTGGCGGCAGAGGAGCGGGGCTTCTCGTCGCTCTGGGTGCCTGAACACACCCACATTCCGACCAACCGGCTCACCTCGGCTCCGGACGGTGAATCCGAGTTGGCTGACGAGTACGCGCGGTCACCCGACCCCTGGATCTCCCTCGCGGCAGCGGCAGCCGTCACCGGGCGGATCCGGCTGGGTTCCGGCGTGTCGCTGGCCGCCCAGCATCACCCGATCAATCTCGCCAAGGCCGTGGCCAGCGTGGACTGCCTGTCGGCCGGCCGCACGGTGTGCGGTGTGGGCTTCGGATGGAACCGGGAGGAGATGGCCGACCACGGGGTCGACTTCGCCACCCGCCGGGCCCGGGTGCGTGAACACGTGGCCGCTATGCGAAGCCTGTGGGCTGACGAGGAAGCGGAGTTCCACGGCGAGTTCGTCGACTTCGACCCCTGCTGGTCGTGGCCGGTACCCGTCCAGCGGCCCGGGCCATCGGTCCTGATCGGCGGCGGGGGAGGACCCCGCCTGCTCGCCGAGGTGGCGGCCTGGGCCGACGGCTGGCTACCCATTGGAGGATCTGGTCTGCAGGCAGGAATGGAGGCGCTCCGGATGATTTGCGACGAGGTGGGACGGGACGTGGCGGACCTGGCGGTCATCCCCATCGGCACCATTCCTGAATCAGGGAAGTTGGAGCACTACGCGTCGCTCGGTATCACCGAGACGGTGCTCCGTGTTCCGTCCGCCGGTCGCGACGAGGTCCTGCCGGTACTCGACGCCTACATGCGGTTCCTCAAGGTCTGACCGGTGGCTCGGCAGCACATGGAAGGGGACGCTCAGGGCGAACTGGCTGACTTCGGACTGGGGCCCTACGTACACGGGACGCCGAGCCGACGGTTTCCGGTCTACACCCGTGGAAACGCCGGCGAGGTCTATCCGCAGCCGGTCTTTCCGCTTACCTCTGCCATGGCCAAGGCGTTGGCCGGGGATTCGACGGGTGACTTTCTGCGATCCACCGGGATGCTCACCGACGCTGAGTGCGACGAGGATGCCGATGTCTTCATGGGTGTGTTCGGTGGTTACACGTACATCAATCTTTCAGTCACCCGGGTGGTGGCCATCCGGACGCCCGGAACATCCCTCGACGATGCCGATGCACCGTTCCTGGGGGCAGAGGGACTGGCCCCCGAGCACGTAGCGGACCGTCGCGACCGGAACTGGAGCGCCACGGTGCGCGGCCTCCGGTACGGCTGGCGGGTGTTGGCCAACCCGGACCTCCCGGCGTTGGACGATGCGGCGGCCGAGATCGCCACCTGGAGGGCCGGCCTCACACCGATCGGCGAGGCCTCCGACGACGAGTTGTTCGACGAGACGGCGCAGATGCTCCCAATGATCAGCCGGATCTTCGCCCTCCACCTCTCGATCACCGGGGGCACTGGAATCGGTCTCGACGCCTTGCGACGGACAGCGGGTCGCCATGGTGAGGACCTGATGGTCCTGCTTGGCGGACTGGGCGACGTGGATTCGGCGGTTCCTTCCGATGCCCTCTGGGATCTCGGACGCCTGGTACGAGGTGATCCCCGTTTGACCGCCCACTTCGACGAGGGGCTCGATGGCCTCGAGACTCGGCTTCTCGGCGATGCCGCAGCGGTGGATTTCCTGGCGGCCTTTAACGGGTTTCTCGCTCGACACGGTGCCCGCGGCCCCAACGAGTGGGAGATGGGCTGTGACGTGTGGGGGACAAAGCCGGCGTTGCCGTTGGCCCTCATCGACCGCATACGCCATGCCGACAATGACCATTCTCCGGGTGTCCGGGGGGCTCGACGGGCGACGGACCGTGAAGATGCGGTGGCAGCGGCCCGGCGCCGTGTCCGCCGCCACGAGCGATGGCTGTTTGACCGGGGGCTGCGATGCACGGTGGTTCGCACCCGGGGCCGGGAGCGGTGCAAGACGATTCTGGTGGAGGCCATCCACGAGGGTCGACTCCGACTCCGGGAACTCGGCCGCCGCCTGGCCGAACGCCATCCCGGCGTGGCTCATGATGACCTGTTCTTCGTGACCCTTGACGAGGCCCCCGCCTACCGGGCCGAGCCCGAGGCGTTCGTCGATGTGGTGTCCGCACGACGGGCCATCCGAAATCAGCTGGAGGCGCTCGAACCGCCGTTTTCCTTCACCGGCCGACTCCCACCGACCGACACCTGGCGGCGACGTGCAGATGCGACGACCGTCGAGGTGCTGGCGCCGGGAACCATCCTCACCGGCACGGGCGGCTCACCCGGCGTGGCCCGAGGGCGGGCACGGGTGGTCACCGACCCGTCAGACCCCGGCGACCTAGGACCGGGTGACGTCCTGGTGGCACCGTTGACCGATCCGTCGTGGACACCGTTGTTCGTGCCCGTGGAGGCCGTGGTGGTCGACGTTGGCGGGCAGATGAGCCACGCGGTGATCGTGTCGCGTGAGCTGGGCCTGCCGTGCGTGGTGGCCGCCACCGGAGCGACGACCGCCATTCTCGACGGCACATTGATCGAGGTCGACGGTGCCGCCGGGACGATTCGGATTCTGGGCGACGACTAAGTCAGCCGTGGGCGGAGCGGAACCCGTCCATGAAGTCGACGAGCATCCGGACACTGTCCACCGGGAGGGCGTTGTAGACGCTGGCCCGGATACCACCCACGCTGCGGTGGCCCTTCAGGTTCACCATGCCGGCGTCGGCGGCCTCGGCCACAAACCGCTCCTCCAGGTCCTCGTCGGGCAGGCGGAACACGATGTTCATCTGTGATCGGCTGGCCTCGTCGACCGGGCAGGCGTACCACCCGTCGCTCCCGTCGATGGCTCCGTAGAGGATTGAAGCTCGCTCTGCGGCCCGCTGCTCGAAGGTGGCCAGACCGCCCTCGGTCTGCATCCAGCGAAGCACCTTGCCCATGACGTAGATGGCGAACATGGGGGGCGTGTTGGCCATTGAGTCGTTGGAGTCATGGGTGGCGTAGTCGAGGTAGGAGCTCAGGTCGCGGCCGTGGCTCGACAGCCGATCCTTCCGGACGATCACGACAGCCAGACCGGCGGGCCCGAGGTTCTTCTGGGCGCCGCCGTAAACGAGGTCGTGGACGTCCCAGTCGATGGGGCGGCTCAGGAAGTCCGAGCTCATGTCGGTCACCAGCGGTACGTTCGCCGACGGCAACTCGGGGAATCGGATGCCGCCGATGGTCTCGTTGCTGGTTAGGTGGAGGTAACGGCTGCCGTCACTTACCTCGATCTCGTCTGTGCCCGGCATGCGGTCGAAAGCGCCCTCGGCGTCGGTCCACGCTTCGTACACAGGAGCGACCTTGCGGGCGTCGCCGAGGGCCTTCTTGCCCCAGGTGCCGGAGTTCACGTAGCCGGCCGTCTCGCCGTCGGCCAGCAGGTTCATCGGAACCTGGGCGAACTGCAACGAGGCGCCGCCCTGCAGGAACAGGATGGAGAACTCGTCGGGCACCGAAGCCAACGAACGGAAGTCGGCCAGGGCGTTCATGTGGACGGCGTCGTAGGCCGGGGCGCGATGGCTGGCTTCGATGATCGACATGCCGGTGCCGTCGAAGTCGAGGAGTTCGTCACGCACCTCTTCGAGGACCGACACCGGAAGGGTGCACGGGCCCGCGCAGAAGTTGTGGACACGGGTGGACGTGGTCATCGGGGTTCTCCCTTGGTCGAGCCCGGGCCGGCCGTAGCGGACACGAGGTCGTCGGTAGATGTCTCCGTGAGGGGACAGGGCCTGAATGGACTCGCCCATCCTACTTGAGTGGTTTCGGCGGGGGGAGAGGGGTCGGCCCCGGGCCGCTCGTTGGCGTGACCCGGTCGACCGGTGATCTGGGTCAACGATTGGCCTGTGTCAACGGGTGGTAGGTATCAGCCGGTGATGAACGTGAGGCGACGCAGGACGGGTTCGACCACCGCGGCGGTCCGGGCGGCCGAGTCGGCCAGCATGTCGGGATCGGCCAGATCGGGTTCGTTGATTCCGATGGGCACCACCTCGTGGGTGGTTTCCCGATCAACCCACGTCGGGACATAGCCCAGGTCGGTGATTTGGGCGCCATCAGCCGTCTCGGTGACCTGGAACCAGGCGATGAGGCCGTCTTGGGTTTCGGGTGGGCAAGAACTGCAAGGGTTGGTCTCGTCGCCGGGCTGGTTGGTGAGCAGATTGCCCAGTCCGAACGCCACAGCGTCGCCACCACGTCGGACTACCGGCTGGACGACGTGGGCGTGGTGCCCGAGCACCAGGTCGACCTCGGGGGCGGCTAGCAGACGTTCAGCTGCCGAGCGTTGTCGGTCCGTGGGGTCGGCCCGGTACTCCTCGCCCCAGTGCACGCTGACGACCACGAAGTCGGCACCGTCGGATCGGGCCGCCGCCGCCTCGTCGATCACCCGGTCCACGTCGAGGTGGGGGACCATCCATGGTGGGTCCACGGGAAGGTCCCGGCCGTTGATGAGGTCGGTGACCGAGAGGTGGGCCACCCGGAGGCCGCCGGGATTGAACCAGGCTGGCCCGTTGGCGTCCTCTGTGTCGGCCATGCCGGCGGTGGCCAGTCCGACCCGCCGCAGGTGGTGAAGAGTGGCCGTCACGCTGGATGGACCCGAATCCAGAGCGTGGTTCGACGCGAGTGAGCAGCCGTCGTAGCCGGCGTCGGCAATGGCGTCGGCCAGCGATGACGGCACCCGGAACGTGCCTCGGAAGCTGAGGTCCTGGTCGTCCATCGACAACGGGCTCTCGAGATGACAGAGGGCCAGGTCTGCACCACTGATGATCGGGCGAATCCGTGCGAACAGGGGAGTGAAGTCCCATGCGTTCTCGCTGGCGGCCCGTTCAGCTACTGCACCGTGGCTGATGATGTCCCCGGTTGCCACCAGCGTGAACGACAGCGGCGTCGGGGCGGTACTCGTCGGTTCGACCTCATCGGTGCCGTTGGTTGAGGTCACGGCGCTTGACCCGGCAGCAGGAACCGTGCTGTTGACCGGTGTTTCAACCGGGGCCTCGATCAGGGCCGACGGTTCCGGGTCGCCGCTGTCCACGAGGTCAGCCACGAGGAGTATTAGGAGGGCCACCATGGTGACGACCTGGAGCCGCCAGGCCAGTCGCCGTTCGGAACGGAACAGAGGGTGGACGGGTTCGCTCACCCGGCGTCGACCTGGCTCACGAGAGGCACGCCGGGACGCGCCGACCGGTTGGTGGTACCGGCCTCCCGCACAACTTGTCCGTTGACCACCACGTGGTGGACACCGACCGACTCCAGCCACGTCTTCTCAATGGTTGCACGGTCGGAAATGGTGGCCGGGTCAAAGACGGTCACGTCGGCTGCCGCTCCGGCCGAGAGGCGGCCCCGTTGGGCCATGGCCGGGCTGGAACCCTCCAGCAGTCGGGCCGGGAGGATGGTCATCTTGGCCAATGCCTCAGGCAGCGTCAGTACGCCCTGGTCGCGCACGTAGTGGCCCAGCACCCGACTGAAACAGCCCGATGCCCGGGGATGGTTGTTGTGGGGCCTTTCGAGGATGGCGTCGGACCCCACCATGATCCAGGGGGTGGTGAGCGGCAGTTCGATGTCGTCGTCGGACATGGCGAACGCCGCGGTGAGAAGGTTGTCCTTCCGGGCTGCTTGCCAGCCAGCCTCGTCAAGGCGCTTGGACGTGGCCGCGATCTGGAGGTCAGCCACCGTGATGCCGTATTTCTCCCGGAAGTTGTCGAACCGGGCGCTGTTCGCGTAGGTGGCCCAGAAGGTGTAGGGGTAGGAGCAGGCTGTCAGGGCCAGCCCGTCGGCCCGCGCGGCTTCCATCTGGGCTATCGCCTCGGCCATCCGCCCGGTGCCGCCGGTCGAGTTGACGTGCTCGATGTGGACGGCACAGCCCGTTCGCCGTGCCACGGTGACCGCCTCGGCAATGGCCTCCTCCTGGGTTCCCGGTTCCAGGTTCTCCGAGTACCGGAGGTGCAGGCAGAGGGGTACGCCGTGGGAGGCGGCGAGGTCGCCGTGACGGAGCATCTCGTCGAGGGTGACGCCGGGGACGTATTCCGGTTGTTCGTGGATGCCCAGTGCGCCCCCTCGTAGGTCAGCGTCGGCTCGTCGGATCAACTCGTCGAGATGGCGATCGGTGGCGTAGTCGATGCCCGCACCGATGGCTGCCCGGTGGCTGTACTGGTCGGTGGCGCCGCCGTAGTTGACCGGTGGCCGGTGGGTAGACGAGCGTGACAGGAATGTGTCCATTGGGTCGTTGATGCCGTGCATGCAGAGGTTGGAGGTGACCCCGTCGGCGATCTTGTTCCATTCTCCGTAACCGTTCACGGGGTAGGAAAGGATGTCGATGAAGCCGGGAGCGACCACCAGTCCCGTGGCGTTCAGGGTTGAACGGCCAACCAGCGGTGTGGTGGCCACGGTCATCACGGTGTCGCCGTCGATGCCCACGTGGGCCACAGCGTCGAATCCGGTCTCCGGGTCGATGACCCGCCCGCCGGCAACCACCAGGTCGTAGCGGTGGGTGTCGACCGTGGTGGTGGTCTCGTCAGCCCCAACGGTCGACGATGTCGGTGGTTCCGGGGGCCGGCTGGTGGATGAGCGAGGAACCGCCGGAATGGTGGTCGGGCCAACGGCGGTGGCCCCACCATCTGGTCTGCCCGGAAGCCGCCGACCAAGCGCAAGGAGGGCGCCGCCGAAACCGATGCCGAGGACGACTCGCCGTCTGCCCACTGCTTGGGGCCGCAAGTCGGAATCCGGGTACGGGTCGGGGTGCGGGTCGTCGGCAGCCTCGTCCACGGAGCCAGACGCTAGTGGTGGGCCGCCCCGGACCGGGTCCAGGCGGTGGCTACCGTGGCCGTGTGGTCGATGGGACGCTACGACGCGTCGGGCTCCTGCTGGGGACCGGCCTGCTGGTGGTGATCCTGACCGTGGTGGCCGGGCTGGAACGAGGAGGGTCCGACCACTGGGTGACCGGTCGACCATTGGCTGTCGTCGGTGCTCGACTGGTCGTCGAACCCGCCCCGGCACGCAACCTCGATCCCTACCGTGGAACCGGTACGTGGGCCGACGCCTACGACTTCGATCCGGCCTACGCACCGGGGAAGTTGACGGTGGTGCCGACCGATCTGGCTCTCATGGCCGAGACCGGTGTCCGCACCCTGTTTATCCAGGCGTCGAGGTCGGACCGTCGTGCCGTGGGCCTCGTCGCCGACCCGTGGCTACTGGCCGGCTTCCTCCTGGCCGGTGATGCCGTCGACGTGGCGGTCGTTGCCTGGTACCTACCCAAGTGGACTGCTGACGACGAGGACCTTGAGCGCCTCCTGGCTCTGGACCGCTTCACCGTGCTGGGACGGCGGTTCGCAGGGATCGCGGTGGACATCGAGTGGAACCGAGACGACCTGGGGGCCATTGAACGGTCGGATCGGCTGGTCGACCTGTCGGATCGGCTGCGACGAACGGTGGGCGACGATCCGCTGGGGGCGATCGTCATGCCACCGGTCATCACCGACGAGATCAATCTGGCGTACTGGCCCGGTTTTCCGTGGGTCGAACTGGCCGATCGCTACGACGTCTGGCTGCCCATGGGCTACTGGTCGTTCCGGACCGAGGAGCATGCAGACCCGGCGTTCTACACGACGGACAACATTCGTCGGCTGCGAGCTGACCTGGGCGACCCGGGCGCCGTCGTGCACGCCATTGGCGGTATCGGGGCGGCCGACGGGACGGCGGTGGTGGACCCCGGTGAACCGTTGGCGTCGGTCGACGACCTCGAACCTTTTGTGGCTGCATTGGTTGGCGAGGGGGCGATCGGCGGTTCGATCTACGACTGGGCATCCATGGGTGTTGACGCCCGGGTCCGGTTCGGCCAACTCATGGGCGGCCCGTTTTCGGCAGATTTAGCGGCCCGGGCGGGCTGAGGCCGAGAAGTCAACGTTGTGCCCACGGGTGGACGATTCCCTGTGGTGGTCGACCGCAATTGGTCCGCGCGCGCGGGTCGCGTACCATGGACGGTCCAGATCGGCCCGAGGGTGGATGGGGCTGAGTGATGGGGAGGCGACACCTGATGACTGAACGGCGCGGCGCGACCGAGAGTCCGTCCACGACGACGACTTCGACGACCAGCTTCGGCGTGGGACGTCGCGAGAACCATGACGCCTCGGCGTTCTACGCCCGCTTCACCCCGCCGACCGTGTCCGACGACGACGTGGTGGTCCGGGCACCCGACTTGGGCGACGGATGTTTAAATGGCGACGCCCGCGATATGCACCAGATTCCGGATGCATCGGTCGCCCTGGTGGTCACCTCCCCGCCCTACTTCGTGGGCAAGGACTACGAGGTGGAGATGGAACGTGACGGCGTGCCGTCCTCCTACCTGGAGTACCTGGGGATGCTGCGTGACGTGTTCGCCGAGTGCGTGCGGGTGCTCGAGCCGGGCGGCCGGATCGCCGTCAACGTGGCCAACCTGGGTCGCAAGCCGTACCGGAGCCTGTCGGCCGACGTCATCGGGATCCTGCAGGACGAACTGGGGCTGCTGCTCCGGGGCGAGGTGGTGTGGCAGAAGGCCGAGGGGGCGACCGGCTCGGTGGCCTGGGGTTCGTTCCGGCGGGCCGCCAACCCGGTGCTGCGTGACATGACCGAACGGGTGGTCATCGCCAGCAAGGGTCGGTTCGACCGCGCCGTGCCGGCTGCCCGCAGGACCCGTGACGGCCTCCCGTCGGAGAGCACCATCACCACCGACGAGTTCATGGAAGCCACCCTTGACGTGTGGCGGATCGACGCCGAACAAGCCACTCGGGTGGGCCATCCGGCGCCCTTTCCCGTCGAGCTGCCACGACGACTCATCGACCTTTACACCTACCGGGACGACCTGGTGCTGGACCCCTTCCTCGGGTCGGGCAGCACGCTGGTGGCGGCCGCCCGCTCCGGTCGTCGCGGCGTGGGCTTCGACCTGGATCCCGAGTACGTGACGTTGGCCAAGCAACGCCTAGCCGACGAGCAACGTCGCCTCGCCGAAGAGCCGGTCGCAGCGTGGCGTCGGGCCGACCTGTCCAGTGCTACGGCCGCCCAGGAGGGGTTGTTCGCAGAGGTGGGGGCGCTCGGGCCCGATCAGGCGCTCGACCGGGCTACGGCATCGGGCAAGAAGGTGGCTGACATTGCCGAGGCCGCACTCCTCGAGGCCGGTTTCGAGGTCGTCAAGGCTCCGGCGGTCCGCCGCGACCTGGGCCTGCAGTTCCCGTTCTTGGTGACCGATGGACATTTGGGTCGTCAGTGGTACGTCGACGTGGCAGGAGCGTTCACCAACGCCCGGGCCGGAATGCGGCGCGCCGACGTGTTGTGGCGGACTCTCGGGCGGGCCCACGTCCTGTCCAGTGGGCATGCCGCCGACGGCCCGCACGGCCGGCCTCGACTGCTGGTGTTGACCCCTCGCCTCCCGCGTTCGGGAACCGAGGGCGATCGTGCCCTTCGGGCCGCTGGAGGCCACGGGGTGTTCGACGTGTTGGAACTGTTTGATGGGCCGGCTACCGAGCGGCTCCGCCACTACGCCGAGACGTCCCCCGATCGTCCGCTGCCGGGATTCTGGGGGGAGGACGAGGTGGAGGCCCGCTTCACCTGATCAGCCGTCGGGTTCGTCAGACACCGGTTCGAAGACCACCTCGAACAGCACCGGCCACCGTTTCCCCGTCAACAGGAACCTGCCGGTTTCGGGGTCGTGGGCGATCCCGTTGAGTACGTCTTCGTCGCCCAGTGTGGATCGGTCGGCCAACAGGCCTGATGCGTCGACCACCGCGGTGACCGCCCCGGTCGACGGGTCGATGGCCACGATGGTGTCGGTCAGCCAAACATTGGCCCACACGGTGCCGTCCACGCACTCCAACTCGTTGAGGCGTTCCACCGGTCGGCCGTCGAGCCGCACAGCAATGTCCCCACTGCGGGCGAGGTCGAAGTTCCGAAACGTGAGGTGATCCGAGCCGTCGGACATGACCAGCGAGTGGGCTGCTCCATCCGGGCCGGTCTCGCCGAGGCCGCAGAGCCCCCAGCCCTGACCGCCATAGGTCAGGACGTCCACCTTGCTGAGAGTCGCCAGATCCCAGACCACGGCCCGACCGGCCTTCCAGGTCAACTGGATGGCCCGATCGTCGCCGATCGACGTGAGGCCCTCGCCGAACCACGTGGCGTCGAGGAGCGCAGACCGCAGCACCCGTCCGGTAGCCCGGTCGACCTCACGGATCCCCGATTCCCCATAGCGGCCGGTGGTCTCCAGGAGTCGACCGTCGACCAGTTCGAGCCCCTGGGTGAAAGCCGTCGGGTCATGTGGGTGGGTGGCCACTACCCGGGGAACAAGGCGAAGAACCGGATCGACGATCGGGTCGCCGGCCGATGACGGCTCGGCTACTTCCCCGGGGCCCGGCGAATCGCAGGCGACCAGGGCCATGCCCATGGCCGGGATCAGGAGCACCCGCAACAGGGCCCATGCGGCGCACCTGATCGGGTGGTGTCGGTTCACGGCTCCCCATCCTCGTCTCGTCGGTCCGAAGGCGGTCCGGCCAGACTGCGATCCATGACCGGACGGTGTGATCGTAGGACCCGCTGATGGGCTCCATCGGCGGGGATCGGGTCTCCGGGGATCTCGGCGCCGGCGACCCGCTGGCCGGGCGCATCGAACGCGACGGGATCGGCACCTCGTGGCTGGACTGGGGTGGGGACGGCCCAGCGGTCGTTCTCCTCCATCCCAACGGGTTCTGTGCCGGCGTGTACGACCCGTTGGCCCGCCGGCTGGCATTCCGACACCGGGTGGTGGGGATCGACCTTCGGGGCCACGGAGCCAGCGACGACGTCGTCGAGTCGGCCCTCCTAGGAAACGACGCCATGGCGCTCGACGTGCTGGCCGTGGCCGACCACCTGGGCCTGGACCGATTTGCCCTCGTCGGGGTCTCCTTTGGCGGAGGCGTTGGCATCGAGGTGGCGGCCGTGGCACCCGAGCGGGTGGCCGCTCTCGTTCTCTGCGAGGCCATCGCCATCGAGGCGGAGGCCCGAGAACAGCAGCACTTCGGCTATCGGAACGGTCCTGACGGAGGGGACCACCCACTGGCCGTGGGGGCCCGTCGTCGGCGTGACGTCTGGGACGACCGGGAAGCCGTGCTGGTCTCCTACGGTTCTCGTCCCCCGATGGACCAACTGGCTCCTGAGGCGCTGGCCGGGTACGTGCGTTGGGGCTTCCGGGACCGCCCCGACGGCTGTGTCGAGCTGGCCTGTCGCCCAGAGACCGAGGCCCAGATCTTCGGTTCGACGGACCGCCACGGCCCCGTGCAGGCATTCGACGCGCTGCGATGGGTGGCCGCCGACGGGCGGGTGCCCACAGCCGTCATGGCCGGCAGTCATACGGACCTCGACCCGGAATGGTTCCGGGCACAGGCCGCGGCGCTGGGTGTCCACCTGCAACTGATCGACGGTGGGCACTTCTGCCTTTTTGAGGACACCGCCCGGGCCGAGCAGCTCGTGGGTAACGCCCTCGCTGGTATGGGACATGGACGGCCAGTGGTGGCCGGACGCGAGCATGAGGAGATGAAATGAGCGGGCAGCGGAGCATGCATCCTGTTGACGTGGCCAACCGGGTCATCGACTCGGGGATGGCGGAGTCGCCCCACAACCGGGTGACCCATGAACTCTCGGTGATCGAGGACGACGTGGCGGTCATCGAATCGTTCTCTCACTGCTGGGTGGTGGACGCAGGAGAGGGGCTGGTGTGCTGGGACGCCAGCGGCGTGCAGTCCGGGCCGACGGTGGTCGCCGCATTACGACAGTGGACGGATCGACCGGTGCACAGCCTCGTCTACACCCACGG
>DPMC01000039.1 GCA_003541675.1 Acidimicrobiaceae bacterium
CCACCAGGTGCTGCGCGACCCCCATACCTCTGTACGCCGCTTCGAGTCGTCGGCCGACACGCCGGAGCACATGCAAGTGCTTCGTAACCGGGGCGAGGAGCGCACCCCCTCGATCCTCGGACTCGACCCGCCAGACCACACCCGACTGCGAAAGCTGGTCCAGCGCACGTTCACCCCGCGGTCGATCGCCCGGATGCGCGAACGAACCACCACCATCGTCGACGAACTGCTCGACAACCTCTCAACCCGCTCTCGTAAGGGCGACGACGAGATCGACCTGATCGCCGACTACGCCTTCGTCATCCCGTTCGCCGTCATCCACGCCATGCTCGGTCTCCCCACCGCCGACGTAGAACGGGTCCGGTCGTGGTCCCACGCCCTCACCCAGACCCTCGAGCCGTACCTCACCCCCGAACAGGTCGACGCGGCAGTTGACGGCGGCACCCACATGGAGGCCTACCTACGTGACGCCATTGCCTGGAAGCGCCGTGAGCCCGCCGAGGACCTCCTCACCGACCTGGTCCAGGTTGAGGAGGAAGGTGACCGGATGGACGAGGAGGAGTTGCTGGCCATGACCTCGCTGCTGTTCGTGGCCGGTCACGAGACCACAGTGAACCTCATCGGGAACGGTACCCACGCCCTGCTGCGCCATCCCGACCAACTGGCCCAGGTGCGCGACGACGAGTCGGTTGACGAGACCCTGGCCGACGAGCTGCTTCGCTATGACAGCCCGGTCCAGACCTCGGGGCGACGGATGATGCACGACGTGGAGATCGGCGGCGTCGAGGTGCCGTCAGGCGAAATGGTGCTGACCGCTCTGGGCAGCGCCAACCGGGATCCCCGGTTCTGGGGCGACACGGCCGCCCAGTTGGACGTAACCCGGGCCGATGCCAACCGACACATGTCGTTCGGCAGTGGGGTACACCACTGTTTGGGTGCCGCGCTGGCACGCATGGAAGGCGAGATCGCCGTGACCCGTCTGGTGCGGCGCTTCCCCGACCTGGCGCTGGCCGCCGAGCCGACCTACAACGCCCGGATCATCCTCCGGGGTCGCGAGGCTATGCCGGTCGCCCTCGGTCAGCCTGCCTGATCCTTCCGGGACACGCCACGGCGCAAAACGCGGCGCCGGTCAGGAACGTGCAGAACAGGAAAGTCCAGACCCGGTTGAAGGCAGCCAGTGGGTCGAGGTGGCGGGCTGACGAAAACACGGCTATGGCTATGGCGACTCCCGAGGCAAAGCCGATCGACCCCACGGTCCGGAGCATGGCGCTGGCCGTGGCGAACCGGGCCGGCGGCACGTCGCGCAGGCCGAGCGAGGAGTAGGTGGCGAACGAGCAGGAGACGGCTACCCCGAGGAAGAGTTGCGCCGGTAGGAGAGTGGTGGCCCAGGACGACTCCGGACCGACCGTCGACATCAGCCAGAGCGGATTGATGGCGGCCATCAGAGAGCCGAAGACCACGACGTTTCGGTGGCCCACCCGATCCACGATCGTCCCCACCGGCCCGCCGAGGACGGCGGCCAACGCCGGGCCCGGCACCACGCCGAAGCCAGCAGCTAGCACCGACCATCCCCACAGTTCCTGTAGTAGCAGGGTGTGGAACAAGATGGTGGCGATAAACGCCGTGATGAAGAAGATCTGACCGAGCCCGGCCGACCAGAACGATCGGATCCGGATCAGCGAAAGGTCGATCAGCGGGTTGTGATGGCGGGCCGAGCGCACGAAGAGCAGGACGACGAGCGCGACTCCCGCCAGGACCGAGCTCACCGAGCGGGCCGACAGGTAACCCCATCGCTCGCCCTCCACCACGGCCAGGAGCACAAGGGCTATGCCCAAAGTTCCAGCCGGCACGCCCACCACGTCGAAACCGCCCCGGGCATCAGGATCCGATGACTCGCGGACGAACCGGGGGGTGAGCACCAGGATCAGGATCCCAATGGGCACGTTGACGAAGAAGATCCAACGCCATGAGGCGAAGTCGATGAGCACCGCTCCAATGGATGGCCCGAGCGCCGCCCCGAGGGCCGCCGACGCACCCCAGATCCCGATGACCATGGACCGTCGCTTCTCTGAGAAGGCGGGAAGGATCATGGCTAGCGACGCCGGACCGAGGATCGAGCCACCCACGCCCTGCACCACCCGTGCGGCGATCAGCCACCCGGTCGTGTCGGCCATTCCCGATAGCAGAGAACCGACGACGAAAACCGTGACCCCGATCAAGAAGAGGCGACGACGACCCTTCTGGTCGGCTAGTCGGCCGGCCAGCATGAGGAACGCCCCAGAGGCGATCGAGTAGCCCGACAGGACCCACGACAGGCTGGCCTCTGTTGCCCCTAGGTCTCGTCGCATCGATGGGAAGGCGACGTTCACGATCGAGATGTCGATGGTGGTGAGCAGGCCGGCCAGCGTGGCCACGCTCAGGGCGACCCATGCCCGCCGATCGACCGGCGCCGTCTGGTGGCTGGTCAACCCCACACCGTCTGACCCGCTGATCGTTGGCACGATTTCCTCCACGCCTGGTCTACCCACCCGGTAAGCGGAAGGAGCCGCTACGACTGGCGATGCTCCCTGACGATGACGACGCTAGAGGTCGGCGTCCTGGCCGGGCGAAGCGGACCCAGCACGGCGAAAGACATACCCGGGCGGCTCGGGGTATCCAGCCCAGACTCTGGCGCGGAAGAACTGCAGAGCAGAACCGACCGTCAAGGCAAACACCACGGTTCCCAGCCCGAACCGGCCTCCGAGGACGATGCCGACCAACAGCACCGTGACCTCCAGCAGCGTCCGGGCGACACGGAAGCTCAACCCTGCATCGACCAGCGCCGTCATCAGGCCGTCACGAGGCCCGATACCGATGCCACCACCGATATAGAGCATCGAGCCGAAGGCCACCACCATCGGAGCAGTGGCCACCAACACCAGACGGGCCGCCATGGCCGACGGCGTATCCA
>DPMC01000174.1:0-4251 GCA_003541675.1 Acidimicrobiaceae bacterium
CTTGATCGAACCGCGGGGCACGCCAAGGGCGTCCTGGGCATGGCAGAACACGTCATTCCAGAGCCGGGCCTCGTGGTGGTTCTCAAGCTTCGGGAGGTAGAAGTACGGCGCTGTTCCGCGGTCGAGGGCCTCACGGACGTTGTGGAAGAAGATGAGGCCGAAGTCGACGAGGCTGGCGGCCGCCGGGCGACCGTCGACCTGAACGTGACGCTCGGGAAGATGCCAACCGCGGGGCCGGATGACCAGCGTGGCGATCTCGTCGTTGATGGCGTAACTCTTGCCGTCGCGACGGAGCGTGAGATCACGGCGGATGGCGTCACGAATGTTGACCTGGCCGTTGAGCATGTTGTCCCAAGTTGGGGAACTCGAATCCTCGAAGTCGGCCATGAACACCCGCGCTCCGGAGTTCAGGGCATTAATCATCATCTTGCGCTCAGGCGGACCGGTGATCTCGACGCGACGATCGAGTAGGTCCTTGGGAGGCGGGGACACCGTCCACGTGCCCGACCGGATCTCGGCAGTCTCGGGCAGGAAGTCGGGTCGCAGACCGGTGTCGAACTTCTCCTGGCGGATGCGCCGACTCCGAAGCAGCTCGATGCGACGGTCTCGGAAGGTGCGCACGAGGTCGGCCACGAAGGCGGTGGCTTCGGGCGTGAAGATCTCGTCGCGGAGTTCATGTTCGCTGATCTCGATGCCGTCCAGGTTGGTCATGAAAACTCCCTTCCGGGTCACGTTCGCCGCTCGCTCATGTTCTTCTGCCGGTGCGTCTCGCTTCATGAGTATTGAGGATCTTCGGTCCCGGATTGGGGACGGCACCGCGGGAAGATCTTCTAGCCTGTCGCTCAGGCCGAAAAAGTGGAAGAGTTCGGCTAGTTCGGTTCCTGATGCCGGACACATTGGACAGGATGTCTGCCCGGAATCCGAACAGAGGGGAGATCAGTCGTGGGAACACCGGCCTTTGATCCGGTAGTGCTCGGTCACCGACTCCGCTACCTCCGCAGGCAGGCCGGCCTCACATTGGCCGTCCTCGGCGAGCGCATCGGGCGCCCAGCCTCGTACCTCTCCCAGGTCGAAAACGGCCGTATCGAACCCAAGCTGGGTGTGCTCGGCGAGCTGGCTGACGCCCTCGGATGCACCACGGTGGACCTACTGGACCCGACACCTCCAAGCCATCGTGCCGCACTCGAGATAGAGCTGGACCGCCACCAAGGAGGGCAGTGGCGGACCACGCTTGAGCTTCCCGAGGTCCGGGCCGGAGCCCGCCTCGATGACGACGTATTGGAGACCCTCGTCGGGCTGTACCGGGCGCTACCTGACGTCGAGGTCAGTCGTTCCGGCCTGGCGAACCTCGAAGCCGGCGATCGGGCCCGAATGGCCAACATTGCGCTGCGAACCGAGATGCGGGCCCGCGACAACTACTTCGCCGAGATCGAACAACGGGCCGCCGAGGACCTTGCTGCCGCTGGCTACGGAGGAGAAGGACCACCCACCGAGAAGGACATGGTCGATCTGGCGGCTCACCACGGCTTCATTGTCGAACGGGTCAAGGGGATGCCCCGAACCGCCCGTTCAGTCACCGACACCCGTCGCCGGGTCATCTACATCCCGCAACGCGATGACCTCAGCGTTCGGGCCGCCCGATCGGTGGTCCTCCAGACATTGGGCCATTTCGCGCTTGAACACGCCGAAACCACCGACTTCGAGGGGTACCTACGGCAGCGGATCGAGTCGAACTATTACGCGGCCGCCACGCTCATCCCCGAACAGGCGGCCGTGGCTTTCCTATCCGGAGCAAAGGACGGCCACGACCTTTCCATCGAGGACCTCAAGGAGCGTTATTACGTCTCCTATGAGATGGCGGCCCACCGGTTCACCAACCTGGCTACCCGACATCTGGGCCTGTCGGTGCACTTCATCCGAACCGATCCCGAGGGGACGATCACCAAGGCCTACGAGAACGACGGGTTGCGTTTTCCCGCAGATCCCGACGGTGGCCTGGAAGGGGCCCGCCTGGGCCGACAGTGGGGAGCCCGCCAGGCGTGGGACGGTTCAGACCTCCTGCACTACCAGCACACGGCCATCGACTCCGGCGAATACTGGTGCGTGACCTACGTGGAGAACGCCACCGAACGAACCCCGTACGCGGTGACCCTCGGGTGCCGGGCGACCGAAGCCGGTTTCTTCCGGGGAGGTGACACGCTGCGGCGGATCAACGCGACCGGTGAGGACGACCAGGCCGAACCCGGTCTGCTGCGGCGTTGGGATGGCGTGGCCTGGCCATCGGCCTCGGAACGCAGTTTCGTGTTGACGGCCCTACCTTCTTCATCCAGGGAATTCTCGCCGTTCCCGGGCATCGACCTGCTCGACGTCTACCGGTTCCTCGATCGCCAGGGCGGCACCGCTACAACTTCCTGAACTACTTGGTGAACGGTTCTCCGGCCTCGTGTCGACGACGGACCTCCGCCGCGTGCCGCCCGAGGTCGACGGTCCGGACCACGGTGGGATCGCGGACCGTTCCCGTGTGGGTGACGAAGCGTTCACCGTCCCACCGGTGGAGTTGGAAAGCCGGCGGTTCGTCAATGGCCGCTGCCCGGTCAGGATGCAGGTCGAGGTTGATCTGGTTTCCGGTGGACGGGCAGGTCGAGACGAGGGTCGACCCGATGTTCGTCTGGATGGGTCGGTGGAGGTGCCCAGTCACCAGGAGGCGAACGTGCGGGTGACGCTCGATGGTGGCACGGAGGCGATCGGCATTGGAGACGCCGGCCTGGTCCATGAACACCAGTCCCGTATCGAACGGCGGGAAGTGGGTGAACACGAGGGTGGGTCGATCGTCGGCCGACAGCGCCTCCTCAAGCCAGGCCTCCCGGTCGGCGTCGAACAGGCCGTCGTGGCGACCGGGCAAGCTCGTGTCCAGCCCGACGAGCCGTACCGGGTGCCGGTCGACCACGTAACTGCAGTGGTCGACAGCCGTGTCAGCGGGAAGCAGGTCGGCGAAGGCCAGACGGAAGAAAGGCCCCTCGTCGTGATTGCCGGGGAGCGGGACGATCCGTTCGGCGATGGGAGCCAACACATCACGGAGGATGGCGTACTGGGCTGGCGTACCGTCATCGGTCAGGTCACCGGTGGCCAGGATCACATCGGGTGCAGGTTCGAGGGCCAATAGGTGTTCGACCACCAGGCCGAGTGTCTCGGTAGTGTCGACGAGTCGGCCAAACCAACCCTCGTGGTCCCGAATGTGGCAGTCCGATATCTGGGCAATCAGCACGATACGAGGCTACGGGACGAGCGGGTGGAGGGAATCGAACCCTCATCTTCAGTTTGGAAAACTGAGGTTCTAACCGTTGAACTACACCCGCGGACCGCCGTGGCGGACCCGGTGAACCTATCGGCCTCCGCTCCGGCCCGTCCGTCCTTAGGTCCGGACGGGGTATGTACGCTTCCGGCCATGACCAGCAGCGACGCTTCTCCCAACGTGGTTCCGAACGGCGCTCACCTGATCGGCGGCGACTGGAGCACACATGCTCCAGGCGGCACAGCGGTTAGCGACAACCCCGCACGGCCCGACCAACCGGTGGGTGAATACCCCCTCGGCGATGTCTCGACGGCGGCCGATGCCGTCACCTCGGCGGTCGATGCCCAGGCAGCGTGGACAGCCCTCGGCTTCGGTGCCCGGGCGAGGATCCTGGAACGCGTTGCCGTGCTGTTCGACGAGCGGGCCGACGACCTGGCGTTGGTGGCAACCCTTGAGGAGGGAAAGACCCTCCCGGAGGCCCGTGGCGAGGCGGTCCTGTCCGCTGAGACGTGCCGCTATCAGGCTGGGCTGGCCAAGACGTCGACTGAGCGGATCTTTCCCAGCGGCACCCGAGGGGAGACCATCCGCACCGTGAGGTCCCCACTGGGGGTGGTCGGCGTCATCACCCCCTGGAACTTCCCCATCCTGATTCCGGTCTGGAAGATCGCTCCGGCACTGGTGACCGGCAACCCGGTGGTATGGAAGCCGGCCAGCAACACGCCACTGACCGCCGTGGCCGTCGCCGCGGTGTTCCACGATGCCGGCGTGCCGCCCGGCGTCTTGAATCTGGTGCTCGGTCCGGGCTCCATGGGAGGGGCGTTGGTGGCCGACGAACGCGTCGACGGCGTTACCTTCACCGGTTCAGTGGGCGTCGGCCACGGTATCCGTGACGTGGTGACCGCCCGCAACGGTCGGGTCCAACTTGAACTGGGTGGCCACAACCCGTGCATCGTGTTCCC
>DPMC01000174.1:4639-5463 GCA_003541675.1 Acidimicrobiaceae bacterium
GGACAGAAGTGCACCGCTACCCGGCGGATCATCGCAGTCGGCAACATCCATGATGAGTTGGTCGACAGGATGGCCGCCGCAGTGGGTTCCCTGAGGGTTGGTGACGGCCAGGATGCAGCGACGGCCATCGGCCCGCTGGTGTCGATGACGGCCCGAGCGGAGGTCAGCGAGGCGATCGAACAGGCGAAGGCCGAAGGTGCCGAGACGGTCGCGGTGACCGAAGGCGTGCCCGACGGTCCGTGCTTTCAGGCGCCAACCCTGTTCGTGGGCGGAACCAACCTGACCATTACTCGCGAGGAGGTGTTCGGCCCAGTCAGCACGGTGCTGCGGGTCGACGACGAGGACGAGGCGTTCGCCCTAGCAAACGACACCGAGTTCGGCTTGTCGGCGTCGGTGTTTACCAACGACCTTTGGAAGATGGACCGGGCCATCAACGAGATACGGGCGGGCATCGTGAAGATCAACGGGCCGACCACCGGTTCGGAGATCCATGCCCCATTCGGCGGTGACAAGAACTCCTCGGGCCACGCGGCGCGTGAACAGGGCGATACCGCCCATGAGTTCTTCACCCGTACCCGCACGGCATACATCAAGCCTGGGAGCCCCCGTTGACCTCCGAGCCGATGACCCTGGAAATGCGCAAGCTCGTCACCCAGACGGAGGAAGTCCACGTCGAGGGTGGGCGACCGGCAAGCCCGCCATTGGTCATGCACGGCGTGGCCGCGGTGATTGCCAACCCGTGGGCAGGCCAGGGCTTTGTCGAAGACCTCCGGCCGGCGATCATGGACCTGGCCCCGGTCCTCGGTTCGATCCTCGTACCTCGA
>DPMC01000028.1:0-740 GCA_003541675.1 Acidimicrobiaceae bacterium
GTATTGGCCGTCGAGGTGGTACTCCCGGACGGAGAAGTGGTGATCCTCGGCGCTGAGGAAGGACGGGCATCGGGTTACGACCTCCGGGGAGCTTTTGTAGGCGGCGAGGGAACCCTTGGGATCACGACGCGTATCTGTGTTCGACTCACCGAGGATCCGCCCGAGGTGGCCACGTTGTTGTTGGACTTCGACCGTGTGGCCGGTGCTGCCGACACGGTTAGTGCGGTGATTGCCGCCGGCATCGTGCCCGCCGCGCTCGAGATCATGGACCAGCGGGTCGTCGAGGCCGTCGAACCCTTCGTGCATGCTGGCTATCCACTGGACGCTGCGGCGGTCCTCATCGTTGAGTTGGACGGCCTTCCGGGCGGCGTGGCGGAGTCCATCGACCGGATCGAGGCCATCGGGACGGCCCATGGAGCCCGGACGGTTCGGGTGGCCGCCGACGAGGAGGAGCGGATGAGGATCTGGAAGGGCCGAAAGAGCGCCTTCGGAGCGATTGCGGTGATCAAGCCCGACTACTACCTGAACGACACCGTCATCCCTCGTACCCGACTGGCCGAAGTTTTGTCCCGGATCTACGAGGTGATCGAAGAACGGGACTTGATCGTCATGAACGTCTTCCACGCCGGTGACGGCAACCTCCACCCTCTCATTGTTTTCGACGCTCGTGAGCCGGGAGTCATGGAGCGCGTCTTGGAGGCCGGTGAGGAGATCGTACGGATCTCGGTTGAGGCGGGGGG
>DPMC01000028.1:1063-4006 GCA_003541675.1 Acidimicrobiaceae bacterium
ATGGAGTGCTGTCCGGGGAGCACGGCATTGGGCTTGAGAAGAAGCGCTTCATGTCGATGCAGTTCAGCCCGGCCGACCTTGAGGCCCAGGATCGCCTGCGGCGGGCGTTCGACGTCGAGGGCCTAGCCAATCCTGGCAAGGTGCTGCCTGGCGGCGCCAGCTGTGGTCATGTGACCAGCCTCGGGCGGGCCCCTGACGGGACCTGGGTTTGATCGACATGGGAGCGTTTCGTGACGAGGTCGGCGACGCCGGAACCGTCTGCGTCTGTGGGGGACGGACCCGTTGGATGGTCGGAGCCGTCCCCGGTCATACAGGAGACGTTCGAGAGATATCAGCCCCGGTGGGCATCGAATCCATCTCACCGGCGGAGATGACCGTGGTAGTCGGCGCGGGAACGGCAGTGGCGGACTTGGCATCGGCACTGTCTGAGCATGGCCAGGAGGTGGCCCTTGACGGACCGGTGGGCGCCACGGTGGGTGGCGCGTTGATGGTCGGACGAAATCCGTTGCGTCGCGGTCGGCTTGGCGAGATTGCCGACGTCTTGTTGCAGGCGGACTGCGTGGGAGCCGATGGTGAGGCCTTCACCGCCGGCGGTCCGACGGTAAAGAACGTGACCGGATACGACATGTGCCGTCTCCTCGTGGGTTCGCTGGGGACACTGGCTCTCGTGGGACGGGTCATCCTCCGAACCCGACCAGTTCCCGAGGTGGGGGCCTGGATGGTCGGCGAGGTACCGACTGGGATCGTGATGGGTGCGTTATACCGGCCGGCCACCGTTCTGTGGGACGGCGTGCGGAGCACCGTGAGAATCGAAGGGAGCGCTGCCGATGTGGCCGGCGAGATTCGATGCCTCGAGGCCCTCGGGTTTATCGCCGCGGATGAGCCCGTTCTGCCAGCAGGGTGGGACCGCTGGTCGGGCACCCTCCCTGAAGGTGGGGTATGGGCCCTGGGAAGTGGAGTGGTCCATCGGTCGGGTCCCGTTGGAACCCCCGTGGTATCGGTCGGCGTGCGCGCCCTCGCCGACCGTCTGCGCGACGCGTTTGACCCACTCCGACGCCTGAACCCGGGACGAGATCCGTACCGAATGACAGCATGAGCGCCCCATTGCCACCGGCACAGACCGGATCGGCGACGCCGTTAGGCCTTGATGACAAGTCGCTGGCCGCCTGCGTTCAGTGCGGTCTGTGCCTCCCTCACTGCCCGACCTACCGGGTGACCGGCGATGAACGACGATCTCCACGTGGGCGTATCTCCCTGATGCGTGCCGTCGAATGGGAGGGCATGACACCAGACAGCGAGTGGCTCGATGCGATGGACACCTGCGTCCAGTGCCTGGGATGCGTCACCGCCTGTCCATCGGGCGTTCCTTACGGCGACCTGATCGCCACCACACGGGTAGCCGTTGCTCAGGTCAGGCGGCCACCTCTAAAGCTTCGGGCTGGCTTGTGGTGTCTCGGTCGACCGGGTTTGCTCCGGTTGGGCACGACCGTCCTGGCCGTCCTGCAGCGCCTAGGCCTCCTGAGACTGGCACCGCGATCGATGACCGCGGCCCTTCCGGCTCGACTGCCGTTGCGAAGGCCAAGGCTGTCTGCACCCGGCTTTCCCCCTCGTTCAGAGATGAACCCGGCGGCGAACGACCCGTCCGAGGTGGTTCTGTTCACTGGGTGTGTCATGGATGTATGGCAACCGGAGGTCCATAGGGCCGCTGAGGAAGTCCTGACGGCTATCGGGGTCACCGTCGAACGGTCCGGTGATCGTGTCGGTTGTTGTGGTGCTCTGCATGGCCATGCTGGTCTCGAATCGGAGGCACGGCGACACGCCGAGCGAGTGGTCTCCGCACTGACTGGTGACCAGCCTGTCCTGCTCGATTCCGCCGGCTGTGGTGCGGCGCTCAAGGGATACGGAACGCTGCTGCGTACCCCAGAGGCCAGGGCCTTCGCCGACCGTGTGTACGACATCCAGGAGTGGCTAGCTGCCGATGGACGTCTGGTCGCCCTGCCGTCATCCGGCCCGGAGAGCGGGCCGCGTGAGTCGGTGATTGTCCAAGATCCCTGTCACCTACGGCACGCCCAGGGCTGCCACGGTGCCGTCCGGGAAGTCTTGGCCCCCCATGTGGACCTGGTGGAACTCGATGATGAAGGCCTCTGCTGTGGCGCCGGTGGCGCCTTCTCCCTGGTCCAGCCGGGACTGGCCGGCGACGCCCGGGACCGGAAGGTAGCGGCTGTGGCTCGGGCGACGGACCGCAGCGGGGCCACCACGGTGGTTAGCGCCAACCCGGGTTGCGCGCTCCACCTTGCGGCCGTCGGGCTCCACGTGCGGCACCCTGTGGAGGTACTAGCCGACGCCTGCCGTAGGTCGGAAACAGACCCGGGTTCCGAGAAAGATCGAAGTGAGGTGTCCGAACGTGGCCGGTGAGTTCGAGGAGATTCGAAGCCGCCTGGAGGCGATTGCTGAGGAGTTGGCCGACCTGGCCCTTGTCCGACTTCGCGAGTCGATCGATGCTGGCGGCCAAGAGTTGCCGGTTGACGAAAAGCGACTCACCAGAGCCAGACGGGCCGTAGAGAAGGCCGCCCACCTCCTAGACGAACCGGATCGTTCGGACTGGTGATGGCGACCCCTGTCGGCCGCTGAAGTTGGCCAGCAGGGTCAGGTCAGCTTGTGCAGGTTGGATGGTCTCAGTTGACGACCAGAGGGATGAGCACGCGGCCATCGTGGGGTCGTGCCACGTGGAGGCGATGACCGGCCTCCACGTCGCCATAGAGAGTGGTCCGCTGACGTAGCGATCGGCCGAGCGGCTCCACGAGCTCGCGGAGGTCGGCTTCGGTTACCCCCTGTCCATGTTCGGCGCCGGCTGCACGAGAGATGTTCTCGTCCATGAGGGTTCCTCCAAGGTCGTTCACCCCGGATTGCAGCAGCTGGCGGACGCCGTCAAAGCCAATCTTC
>DPMC01000010.1 GCA_003541675.1 Acidimicrobiaceae bacterium
GGGGCGATCGTTGGGGTCGGGATCGACGAGGGGGAGGGTTCAGGTTGCATGTGATCTCCTCCCCTTCACTCGTGGTTGCTGCCGTGTCCGTCCACCTCCAGATCCGCCGTATGCCCGGTGCCCCGGTCGGTGGAGCGTCGGGATGGTCGCGGAATCGGGTGGCACGTCAACCGTCGCGCCGGAGCATGCTTCTGTCAACCGGATGCATGATCGATTCTGGAGATGGGTTGTAACCCAGGCCTCCTAGAAGATCACCCCGGTGACCATGCCGAACATCCCGTCATTCCAATCCACATGGCTGAGGATTTGGCAGTGCCATACCCAGACACCGAGTTCGTCGGAACGGACCAGCACCGGATAGCGCTCGTCGGGCGCCACGTTGATGGTGTCGGCCAGGTACGGATGGTCGAGGGGGGGAAGCCGACCTTGCAGGGAGGCGGACATGATCCGACCCCCGGTGCCGGGTCAGCGTTGGCCGGCCAGCGCTCGGTTCTTGACCTTGGCCTTCATGTAGTCACGGTTCATGAAGGCAATGAAGTCCAGCGAGATCTCCTTCGGGCACGCCTCGGAGCACTCACCGTGGTTGGTGCACGAGCCGAAGAACTCCTCCATGGTTTCGACCATGGCCTCGGTCCGACTCCACCGCTCGGCCTGGCCTTGGGGTAGGAGTCCGAGGTGGCCGATCTTGGCCGAGGTAAACAACTGGGCGGCCGAGTTCGGGCACGCCGCCACGCAGGCCCCACAACCGATGCATGCCGCGGCGTCGAACGCCATGTCAGCGGCCACCTTGGGCACGGGGGTGAGGTTGGCGTCAGAAGCCGCCCCCGTGTTGACCGAGATGTAGCCGCCGGCCTCAATGATGCGGTCCAGCGGTGAACGGTCGACCGCCAGATCGCGCAGCACCGGGAAGCCGGCCGCCCGGAACGGTTCGATGACGATCTCGTCGCCGTCGCGAAACTCCCGCATGTGCAACTGGCAGGTGGCCGTGGCTTTCTGCGGACCATGCGCCCGCCCGTTGATCATCACGCCACACGTGCCGCAGATGCCTTCACGGCAGTCGCTCTCGAAGGCCACTGGCTCGTTGCCGGCATCGTTGAGCTGTTCGTTGAGCTGGTCGAGCATCTCGAGGAAGGAGGCATCGGTACTGATGGCCTGTTGGTGCACGTCGAAGCGACCGGCGTCGTCTGGCCCGTCCTGCCGCCACACCTTGAGGGTGACGTTGATAATGGTGCCGTGCTCTGAAGAAACTGGCCCTGAAGACATGTTGGTTTCCCCTGTTCCTCTCTGGCCCGGGCCTACTTGTAGGAGCGCTGTGCCAGCGCCACGTTCTCGAAGGTCAGTTCTTCGCGGTGGCGGGTCTGAGCCGTGCCCTCGCCGTTCCACTCCCAGGCCGCTACGTGGGCGAAGTTTTCGTCGTCGCGTTGGGCCTCACCCTCGGCCGTCTGGTGTTCTTCGCGGAAGTGGCCGCCGCATGACTCCTCCCGCTCCAGGGCGTCTCGAGCCATGAGTTCAGCTAGGTCGAAGAAGTCGGCCACCCGGCCGGCCTTCTCGAGGGACTGGTTGAGAGTCTCTGCGCTGCCCAGTACCCGTACGTTGGAGTGGAACTCGTCGCGCAGGGCCGGTATCTCTGAGAGGGCCTGGATGAGGCCGGCTTTGGTGCGACCCATGCCGATGTGTTCCCAGGTGATGCGACCGAGTTCTCGGTGGTAGTAATCGACCGACTTCGTTCCGTTGACGGACAGCCAGCGATTCTGCTCATCGGTCACACTGGCGATCGCCTCGGTGAACACAGGGTCGTTGGTAGGTACCGCAGACTGGCCGAGTAGGCCAGCCAGATCGTCACCGATGGTGTACGGCAGCACGAAGTAGCCGTCAGCCAGGCCCTGCATGAGGGCGCTCGCTCCGAGGCGGTTGGCGCCGTGGTCCGAGAAGTTGGACTCACCGATCGAGTACAGGCCAGGCACCGAGGTCATCAGGTGGTAGTCCACCCACAGGCCACCCATCGTGTAGTGGATGGCCGGGTAGATCCGCATTGGCTGCTCGTATGGGTTCTCACCGGTAATCCGGTGGTACATGTCGAACAGGTTCCCGTACTTCTCGGAGATGGCATCCACGCCGTCACGGGCGATGGCTGCCTGGAAGTCAAGGAATACGCCGTTCTTCAATGGGCCTACGCCCCGGCCCTCATCACACACAGTCTTGGCATTACGCGACGCCACGTCACGTGGTACCAGGTTGCCAAAGGCTGGGTACTTGCGTTCCAGGTAGTAGTCGCGTTCAGCCTCGGGGATCTCGGCGGCCATGCGTGCGTCGTCGTTTGCATCGGGTACCCAGATGCGACCGTCGTTGCGCAGCGATTCGGACATCAGGGTGAGCTTGGACTGGAAGTCGTCGCTGACCGGTATGCAGGTTGGGTGGATCTGTGTGTAGCAGGGGTTGGCGAAGAAGGCGCCCTTCTTGTGGGCCCGCCAGGCCGCCGTGACATTGCACATCATCGCGTTGGTGGACAGAAAGTAGACGTTGCCGTAGCCCCCGGTAGCCAGTACCACGGCGTGCGCCGAGTGGGGCGTGACCTCGCCGGAGACGAGGTCACGGGTGACGATGCCGCACGCCCGACCATCCTTCTTGACGACGTCGAGTAGTTCGGCGCGGCTGTGTAGTTCGACGGTCCCGGCGGCCACCTGGCGCATCAGGGCCGAGTAGGCGCCGATGAGTAGTTGCTGCCCGGTCTGGCCACGGGCGTAGAAGGTCCGAGACACCTGGGCGCCACCGAACGAGCGGTTGTCGAGCAAGCCGCCGTAGTCGCGGGCGAACGGTACGCCCTGGGCGGTGGCCTGGTCGATGATATTGACCGAGACCTCGGCCAGCCGGTGGACATTGGCCTCCCGGGAGCGGTAGTCGCCACCTTTGACGGTGTCATAGAACAGTCGGTGGACCGAGTCGCCGTCGTTTGGGTAGTTCTTCGCCGCGTTGATACCGCCCTGTGCGGCGATCGAGTGGGCACGTCGAGGGCTGTCGTGGAAGGTAAAGGCCTTCACCCGGTACCCCAACTCGCCGAGCGAGGCAGCTGCCGACGCACCGGCCAAACCAGTACCGACGACGATCACATCGAACTTGCGCTTGTTGTTGGGGTTGACCAGATTCATTGAGAACTTGTGGTTCTCCCACATGTCGGCCACATCGCCGGTAGGGATCTTGCTGTTCAGGGCCGGGCTCGTCGTGACCTGGTCAGGCGGGGTTGCGTTGCTCATGGTGTCTCCTGCCGTTCCGTCGCCTAGTGGTCCGATGCCTGGTCGGCCAGACATTCGAGAACGTATGTGGCGTCGGCCGGACACTGGCGCCCGTCATCGTCGACGAGGCCGGCTTGGGTGAGGATCGGAAAGCTCAGGTTTCCGACGAGGATCAGCCCGGCCAAGCTGGTGGCCAACGTGCGTCGCAGGTGGTTGTAACGGGGGTTATTCACGCCGAGGCTCTGGAACATCGACCAGGCCCCGTGGTAGATGTGCCACGCCAACGCCATGTTGGCCACCACGTAGAGGATGGCCACCGGCAGGGCCCCAAGTGACGTCGCCACATTGTGGTACGGATCGCCGGCCACAAAGTCGTCGCCCAGCCACCAGCCCCAGGTCAGATCGGCCAGGTGGTAGAGGATGAACAGGGCGATGATCGGGCCGGTCCAGCGCATGGTGCGGCTGGCGAAGGTGGCGGCAATGTGGTCCCGCCCACCCTCGTACTTCTTGGCTCCGCTGATCATGCTGGCCTTCTCGCTGGCGTTGCCGCTCATCCGACTAAGGGTGATGGCCGAGTGCAAGTGCAGGACGAACATGGTGAGCAGGCCCGCCCGCATCAGCCACAGGACAGTGCCCTTGGGCACCAGGCCCCCGCCCAGAGTCCGTAGCGACTCGGCGTACTCGTGCATCCGGGCTGGGCCCTCATACAGGTGGAGGTTGCCGATCATGTGGACCAGCACGAACCCGATGAGGCCGATTCCGGTGAGGGCCATGACCCACTTGCGACCCACCGCGCTCTGGTAAAGGTTCAGAGGGAAGGGCCACTGGCGGCCCCGCGGTCGGACCGGCGTTACGCGGTAGCGCTGCTCAGTGGTTTGGGCCATGGTTCCCTCCTCGTGCGATGGCCCCGGTGCGACGGGGTGAGGCGTTCGCAGAGGTGAGAGTAGCGCGCTGGGGATAGCCACCTCTGAGCCGATCGCCACTTCAGATGCCCAATCGCCAACAGGGGTCCGGGTCGCCTCGACCTCCGACTCAATCACCTCCGTCTCCGGCTCAGTCAGCGCCGATCCGACCCTCGTAGCGGTTGGCGGCGAGGCTTGTTCCGTCGACGGTCAGGTCTAACTCGAGGGAGACGGCTCCGGTAGCGTCACCGAGGGACACCTCGAGGGTTCCGATCAGGGTCACCGAGTCGGCTTCGAGGGCGCCACCCCACGATCGTTCGATGACCGGACCCTCGGAGCCGATCCGGAGCCGGGCGTCCACCCGACAGCGTTCGACAGGGAGCCGACCGTCATGGACGACCACCACCTGGACTGTCATGGTGGAACGGGGGGCAATGGACTCCAACGGTGGATCGGCCACCACGATGGTCGGAGCACATGCCGCGGTCACCGTGGCGTAGGCCGGCTTGGGGTTCCGAAGGTGGTCGACCAGCGATCCGGAGATGGCCGGTGCTCCGTCGAGGAGTCGGTCCAGCGTGAATCCTCCGGTGGGCTGATACTTACGGCGGCGCAGGGCCTCGATCTGAATCCGCAGTAGGCGGTCCTGGAGTTGACGGGTATCGGCCGCCCATTGTTCGGGCCCCGCCCAATTGGCAGGGGGAACGCGGCGTACCAGCACATCGACCTCGGCTCCGAAGCCGGCCAGTCGGTCAGAGTCGATAATGGGCCACGATCCGGGATTCAGCGTCCCATCGTTTAGGGCTGGAGAATCCACCGGTACGGACTGGGCACCGAAGGCCGATACGAATCGACCGGCCCGACGTACCCGGTCCATGTATCCGGCGAGGTCTCCCCGCCGTCCGCTATACCACCCGAACCAGAGGTGGCCGGTCGCGTCGTCGACCCGAGGCGGGTTGGGCAGCACCCCGGAGTGGCTGATCACCGGGCGAGAAGGATCGGCCTGATCGAGAGAGCGGCGAACCGTGCGGTCCAGCACCGTTCGATTCCATGTGGGGAGCTGCTGGTCCATCTGGCGTGGAACGGCCCGGGTTCGGTCCACGGGATCGGGGGCGTCGTGGCCACACCAGACGATCACCGACGGGTGGTGGCCCAGTAGGTCGACCACGTCGCGGGCCTGACGGGCCGCCTGGCCACGGACCCCCCGGTGGTAGCCGCCGGTCAGTGGAAGGTCCTGCCACACCAGCATCCCGGCCCGGTCGGCTTCGTCGTACAGCTCGGTGGCCGACACATGGCCGATCAGGCGGAGCAGATTGAGTCCGGCATTGCTGGCCAGTGCCACGTCGGCCATCGCCGAGTCGTCGGTCACTCGAGACAGGTCTCGGTCCAGCGGAGGGACGATGGCCCCTCGGAGGAAGATCCGTTCCCCGTTTATCGACCACACGTGGTTGTGCATCTGGACTGACCGGAAGCCGGTGCGTCGCACCACCCGGTCACTGACCCGACCGTCTTCGGTGGCCACCTCGAGCTCCACGTCGTGTAGTGGCTGGTCGCCCATTTCGGCGGGCCACCACAATGGTGGGCGCGGAATACGGATCGACCACTCGACCCGGTTTTCGCCGCCGGCCAACGACTGGCGGTAGCGGTGGTCGACGCCCAGGACCCGGGTGTGGAACACCGCGGCCCGGGGCCGATCGGTGTGGACCACGGCGCGAAACGTCAGGGTGGCGACGGACTCGGTGGCGCGGGTACACACCACCCGGACGTGAAGCAGGGGGACCGGCCCGGTCTCTCGCAGCCGAACCGGGCGTCCGATCCCACCGGGGTTCCACGGGGCGATGCCCCGGCCGCCCTGGGTCGTCCCGGTGAGGGTGCGTTTCTCGTTCGGGTTCCCGACCGGTGGGCAGGTGGCCTCCACGGCCAGCAGGTGGTCGGAGCGGGCCCGGACTAGTTCAGTCACTTCGAGGAGGTGGGGGGTGAACGAGCCTTCGGTGGGGCCGAGGTACGAACCGTCCAACCACACGTCCCCCTGGAAGGTGACCCCGGCTAACTCCAAGAACGTTCGCCGATCTAGGTCCGGGGGTTGGGTGGAAAATCGGGTGCGGTAAAGGAGTGGCCCGTCGGCGTCGGCGAAGGCCGGGGTGCTTCGCCATGCACCGGGCACCGTGACCTCGGGCCAGTCACCGTCGTCGAGGTCCTCGAGGGGGAAATCGCGCCGCAGCATTTCGTCGGCCTCGATAGCCCGCCATGGTCCGGGCAGGGCCCCGGGCGCGTCCATGCTCCGATGCACCATGTCCAGACGCTACGCCCGGCAGGATCCTGATCAAGGCGCGCTGCCTATGGTGCCGCCATGCTCCGGCGGTGGCGGACAGGACGGGTCCCGAGGAACCTGCTCAGGAGCAAGCCAGCCGCTAGGACAGGGAGCCGGCCGGTGGTCGGCCGGTGATGTGCTCGGAGAGCCAGCGTCCGCTCTCCTTGAGCCGTCGATTCCTGGTCACTAGCCCGCGGGGCCCGGCAAAGCCCGGGACCGGCCCCCAGCCTGCGGTGGAGTAACCGTCGAGGAGCGCGTCGTGGAACAAGCCCACGACCGGTATCCCGTCGACCGCCGCCGACTCAACCTGGGCGACGACGTCGCGCAGCAACTCGTTGCGCCAGTCATCGTCGGTCGTGGACACGCCCCATCCGGCGACTACGAGTTTCTGCTCATCGAGCCGGTCGTGGATCCTCCGGAGGGCCACGCCGAGTTCCTCGGGGAGGGGCGCTCCACCGGTGGCGTCGACCCGGGCACCTGCCGGGTAGGGCCACGTGGTCCCGTTGCCATCCAGGGCGACCGGATGGTCCCCGACCACGCCCACCAGGTCGAAGGCGTTGGCCAACTCCGGCCGGTCCACCGGAGAGCGCCAAGGCCAGGCCATCTCACCGTCGCTCAGGGCCCGCAGCCACGGATCCCAGAGCACCTGCTCCCAGTGGAGGGTCTGGTCACGGGCCAGGTCCAGAGCCTGCTGCCCGGCCTGACTCCTGACCCGGTCCCCACCGATGGTTCCCTCGGGGGACGTGGCGAACACTGACGGCGCGCCGAATACGCCCATGACCGGAGCGTCACCGCTCTGCAGGAGGCGCCACGCTTCGAAGGTTGCTTCGAGTGCGCCCTCGATAGCGACCTGGGCCGCCTCGGGGTTGGTCCTACCGGGGGGGCGGATACCTAGCAGGTGACCCCGGAAGGCTGATCCGATGGGGTCCTCGATGGGGACCCAGCCGGCGGCCAGATCCTCGAGGGCCTCGGCGGTGCGATCGACGTGGCGGGCCCACCAGCTGCTTCGGCTTGCTGGCTCGGCGAACCCTCGCTCGTCGTCAGCGAACCACCCGGGGAGCGTCCCGTGGACCAACGTGACCCATGGTCGTAGCTTTGCCTCGACGGCGG
>DPMC01000161.1:0-208 GCA_003541675.1 Acidimicrobiaceae bacterium
CGACATCCTCGCCTACACCGAGGTCCCCGCTGGAACACGCGTAGTCAACCAGTGCTGGTCAGGTGACATGCTCCTCGGTGTCTGGTACCTCCCGGAGGATGCCTCATGGACCGAACTCGGCTATTGGCAGCCCGACGAAATGGTGACCGGAAACGACGTCTTCTGCGTGGCTAGGAACGCCGAGCGTCCCGTCCTGGCCCATGAGTTC
>DPMC01000161.1:619-741 GCA_003541675.1 Acidimicrobiaceae bacterium
GCCCTGGACGCCCAGACGTTGATCGACTGGGAATACGTCCCGGCCAATCTGGCCAACGCCCTGATAACCCCGGCGCAGTACGCCAAGGGCAACCGAGCCGTGGCCCTGGAGCCGGACGTGGA
>DPMC01000161.1:1079-3272 GCA_003541675.1 Acidimicrobiaceae bacterium
GCCCGCTGGACCGACGTCTGGGCCAAGTTCACCGCTGGCTGATCCTCGGCCCACTGCCGGGCGACCCCTTTCTCGCTGAGCAACGACGGTGACCGGCGTCCCAACTTCCCTAAAAACCTCCGACGGGTCACGACAGCGCGGTGACCGGGGCACCCTTTGGGGGCTGTTCGCCCTCCCAGGGACGGTCTGGCTACTGGTGCTGTTCGTGGTGCCGTTCTACGCGCTGGTCTGCGTGGCCTTCGGAGACATCGATCCCGTCTTCCGCAACGCCGTCCCGGCCTGGAACCCTCTCGACTGGAGCTTCGGCACTGCGGGCGAGGTCCTCGGCGAGATCTTCGGGGGGAGCCTCCGGAAGGTGTTCCTACGCACCATTTCCTATGTGGTGTGTGCCGTCTTCCTCTCGTTCTTCGTCGGCTATCCGGTGGCGTACTACCTGGCTCGGCACGCTGGACGGTGGCGCGGCCTCCTCCTAGCCCTAATGGTCCTGCCGTTCTGGGTCAACTACCTGATGCGGATGCTGGCCTGGGTCAACCTGCTACAAGTTGACGGCTGGGTAACCCGGGCTTTCTCGGTGTTCGGGGTCCAGGTGAACTGGTTAGACGGCCAGCCGGTCACCGTGGTGCTGGGTCTGGTATACGGCTACGTCCCGTTCCTAGTCCTCCCCCTCTACGCCGCCCTCGAGCGACTCGACGGCCGTCTCCTTGAGGCGGCCCGTGACCTGGGGGCCGGACCGGGCCGGACGTTCCGCCTCGTGACCATCCCACTGTCGCGTCCCGGGATGCTCGGGGCCGGTGTGATCATCGCTCTGCCCATGTTCGGTGACTACTACACGAACGACATGCTGTCGCGGTCGCCGGCCACTGAGATGGTGGGGAACCAGGTCGACTTCTACCTGAACGCCACCACCCAGCCCCAGAAGGGGGCCGTCCTAGTCCTGGTGCTGTCGGCCCTTCTGGTCGTCCTCATGTCCTACTACCTGGTCAGCACTATGCGGATGCAGCGGGAAATCCGGGCATGAGCAGGCGACGAGGTCGGAACCCGTGGCGGCGGCCGATCGGCCTTGCCACCTGGACGTGGGCCTACGTGCTTTGGATGTTTCTGCCGGTAGCCATCGCCGTCTTGTTCTCGTTCAATGGCGGGCGTAGTCGTTCGGTCTGGCAGGGCTTCTCGCTGCGCTGGTGGACCGGGGAACCTAATGCCTCGCTTCTCCACGACGAGACCCTGCACAGTGCCCTGCGCAACTCGTTGGTTCTGGCTCTCCTCACCATGCTGGTGGCAACCCCGATCGGCATCGCTCTGGCTATAGGCCTGGCCCGATGGCGGTCCCGGACGGCTAGCGGCGCCAACTGGTTGATGTTGGTCCCGCTCGTCACCCCCGAGATCGTGATGGGCGCCTCGCTGCTGTTGGTCTTCACGAACCTGTACACCGGAATCCCGCTGGGACGACCAGCCCAACTGCTGGGCCACGTGACCTTCTCCATCTCGTACGTGGTTGTGGTGGCCCGCGGCCGGCTCCTGTCGATCGGACGGGACTACGAGGAGGCGGCTCGAGACCTGGGCGCTAGCCAGCTCCAGGCCATCCGACTAGTTCTCCTACCGCTGCTCGCCCCGGCCATCTTCGCCGGTTTCGTGATCGTGTTCGCCATGTCGATCGACGACTTCGTAATCAGCGCCTTCCTATCCTCGGGGGCTGGGTCGGAGACGGTGCCTGTCCGGATCTACTCGGCCGTGCGGACCAGCTCTACGCCAGCGCTAAACGCCCTAGCCTCGTTCCTCGTCGCCTCCACGCTGGTTGCCCTCGCCCTTGGAGCCAGCGTCATGTCGTGGTTCCGGCGTCGTCGCGGAACTAAGGAGTCGGCGCTGGCCGACCTCACCTCAGTCGGCATCTGAACCCAACAGTCTGGAAATCGGCTAGCTGGCCAGCAAGCGGAGGGCGTCGACCGGCATCTCCGCGTGGGTAGCACCTTCGCCTGCCACCCCGCCGCTATTGGCCAACAAGGCATGAAAGGTTACGTCCCCGCTCCTGAGATGGACCTGGGTGGTGGCACCAGTGAAGACCCGCCGCTCCACTACAACGGGCAGTCCGTTGTCTGGCTCTCCTTCGACCAGCCGGACCCGCTCGGGCCGAATGACCACGCGACAGCGCCCTACTGGTCCGTCACCTGTCGCCCGAAGCACTCGGTCCCCAACCTG
>DPMC01000139.1:0-677 GCA_003541675.1 Acidimicrobiaceae bacterium
GACAAGTTGCTGTACCTCGGCAGTTCGTGCATCTACCCGCGGCACGCAACCCAACCGATTACCGAGGAGGCCCTGCTGTCGGGGCCGCTGGAACCCACCAACGAAGGCTACGCACTGGCCAAGATCGCCGGCATCAAGCTGTGCGAGACCTACCGGCGCCAGTACGGCGATGACTTCATCTCGGCCATGCCGACCAACCTCTACGGGCCAGGCGACAACTTCGACCTAGAGGGTGGCCACGTGCTTCCCGCCCTAATGCGACGCTTCCACGAGGCCCGTCTGGCCGGGGACGACTCGGTGACCGTGTGGGGAACGGGTACAGCCCGGCGGGAGTTCCTCCACGTGGACGACCTGGCCGATGCGTGCCTCCACCTGATGGACCACTACTCGGCGCCCGGCCACGTCAATGTGGGCACGGGCATCGACCTGACCATTCGAGAACTGGCTGAGGCGATCCGGGACCTGGTCCACCCGGACGGAGCGTTGGTGTTCGACACCAGCAAGCCGGACGGCATGCCCCGCAAGGTGCTCGACGTGTCCCGTCTGGCTGCCCTGGGCTGGACGGCATCGACGCCACTGTCCGATGGGCTCGCTGCCACCTACGACTGGTTCCTGGAAGCAGAGGCCGAGGGCAACCTGCGCCTCTAGCCGGAGCCCGGATTCGCCCGGATTCGCCC
>DPMC01000139.1:992-2215 GCA_003541675.1 Acidimicrobiaceae bacterium
ATTCGCCCGGATTCGCCCGGATTCTGTCGGCGGAGTGTCCGCTACTGCTGCTTGGTCTTCCCGGCGGCCTTCTGGGCCTTCTTCCAGGCCCGCACGGTGGTGAGTGCTTCCGGGCCGTCGATGTCGGCCACCGATCGGGGTACGTCATCGGCGAACGGGCCGGCCGCAGCCTCCCAGCCGTCGGGCCGATAGCCCATCCGTTTGGCCAGGATGGCCACGAAGATCTTCGTCTTCTCGGCGCCGTAGCCGGGCAGCGCCTGAAGTCGGTGGGCCAGGTCTGCCCCGTCGGTAGCACCGACCCACACGTTGGCGGCATCACCGTCGTGATGGTCGACGAGGTGCCGGCACAGGTCCTGGATGCGGCCGGCCATCGAGCGGGGGAAGCGGTGGATGGCCGGCTTAGAGCTACAGGTTCCGAGGAACGCCTCGGGGTCGGCCGCCGCGATGGCTTCAGGATCGAGATGGCCAAGGCGGTCGGCCAGGGTGGCCGGCCCCTTGAACGCCCATTCCATTGGGACCTGCTGGTCCAGAAGCATGCCGATAAGCAGGGCCAACGGGTCAGTGTTGAGCAGACGGTCGGCGGCCTCGTCGCCGGTGATGGCCAGCGTGCCCGGCGGGTTGCCCTTAGAACGTGCTGGTGGGGAAGTCATGCGCTGAACCTACCGGTCGGCTCGCCGGGTCAGGAGACCGGATCAGGTGCTGCGGGCACCGTCGTCCCCGTCGCTATGCCCCACACCCTGGCCGGGTTCGGGCACCGTGTCAGCTCGTCCAGGATCGGCGATCTCGGTGTCCAGCCCGTGGTGGGCAATGGCCTCGGCGACCACGGCCGGGTCGATGGTGCCCTCACGGGCCAAGGCGTGCAGCACGGCTACCACCACATGACCGGTGTCCACCTCGAAGAAGCGGCGCAGCGCCTCGCGAGTGTCGCTGCGGCCAAAACCGTCGGTACCGAGGGTGTGGTACGGGCGAGGGATCCAACGGGCCACCTGGCCGGGAACCAGCTTCTGGTAGTCCGATACAGCGACCACCGGCCCCTCACTGTCGGAGAGCAGCCGGGTCACCAGCGGAACCTCGGCGGGATCCATCGGGTGGAGCCGGTTGCGGCGCTCAACGGCGAGGGCTTCCTCTCGGAGCCGCTTGTAGGAGGTGGCACTCCAGAGATCCACGGCGACGTCCCACCGTTCGGAGAGTTCGGCGGTGGCGGCCCGGGCCGCTCCCTGTGC
>DPMC01000139.1:2598-2750 GCA_003541675.1 Acidimicrobiaceae bacterium
GAACCGGACCCATCGGGAGCATCCGCCCAGAGGTAGAGCCCTCGGACGACGTCCTCGGCGGTGACATGGTCGGGCCGGGGAGGCATCTCGTAGGCCTCGTTGTAGAGCGTCACGTAGTAGAAGACGTCCTCGTTCCCATGGGGCTCGTCGCT
>DPMC01000084.1:0-232 GCA_003541675.1 Acidimicrobiaceae bacterium
GATCTGGGTGATGTGCCGCTGCCGCGCGCCAACGACAACGAGGCCTGCATCGAGGCCATCACCGACTTTTACCGGGAGGTCGGCGAGGCGGGCTGCCGGCCCGTGTCCATCGGTGGGGACCACTCCATCACCGGTGGGATCCTGCAGGGCATTGCTGGAGAGGGTGCGCGCCTGACTGGCGGCGAGAAGGCCTGTCTGCTGCACTTTGACGCCCACACAGACGCCTACCACA
>DPMC01000084.1:627-2925 GCA_003541675.1 Acidimicrobiaceae bacterium
ACGTGGACCCCCACCACTCAGTCCAGGTGGGCATCCGGGGCAACGTCCGGTCGCTTGGATGGACCGACCCGTCGTACGCCCTGGGCTACGAGGTCATCCGCAAGGCCGACTACGACCAGATGGGCCCCGAGCAGGTCATGGAGGTCATTGCCGAGCGCATCGGTGATCGGCCGCTCTACATCACCTTCGACCTGGATTGTCTGGACCCGACGGTGGCACCCGGGGTGGCCAACATCGAGGCGGGCATCGAGGGCTTTGGCATCGACCAGGTGACCCAGTTGCTCCGGTCGGTGCGGGGTCGCAACGTGATCGGCGGTGACGTGGTGTGCCTGATGCCGACCGTGGATTCACCGAACGCCATCACCAGTTACCGGGCGATGGCGGTGATGTTCGAGATCCTCTCGCTTATCGCCGATCGGACTGCTGGGTAGCATCGGAGACTCATGATCCTTTCCGATCACACACTCCTTGAGGAGATCGCCGCCGGCCGTATCGTGGTCGAGCCGTTCGACGAGGCCAGCGTGCAGCCTTCGTCGATCGACCTCCGCCTCGACCATCGGTTTCTGGTGTTCCGCAACCACACCATGGGTCACATCGATGTCCGGACCGACCTGACCGAGCTCACCGAGCAGGTGGAGGCCGCCGACGATGATCCGTTCATCCTCCATCCCGGGGAGTTCGTGCTCGGCTCCACCGCCGAACGGGTGGTGGTGCCCGACGATCTGGTGGCTCGTCTGGAGGGCAAATCCAGCCTCGGCCGACTCGGGCTGCTCATCCATTCCACGGCGGGCTACGTGGATGCCGGATGGGACGGTCAACTCACCCTGGAGCTGTCCAACGTGGCCAGTCTTCCCATCACCCTCTATCCGGGGATGAAGATTGGCCAGATCTCATTCGTCCGGATGACAACGGCAGCCGACCGGCCCTATGGCTCTAGTGAACTGGGGTCGAAGTACCGGGGCCAGGAGGGCCCGCGGCCCAGCCGGTACTGGGAGAACTTCGACCGCTGAGGCCGGCGCTGCCCAGGCGGGTTGATCAGTTGTTGCCGGCGTCGAGCGCCTCGAGCAGGTGCAGGGCGATGTCGCCCACCTTCACCTCCGAGTCTTCGACGCCCTCACCCTTCACCCCGTCGTCGATCATGATGTAGCAGAACGGGCAGGCCGTGGCGATGCGTCCGGCTCCCGTCGCAAGTAGTTCCTGTGAGCGCTCGACGTTGATGTTCTTACCGATGTGCTCCTCCATGAACATCCGGCCGCCGCCCGCGCCGCAGCACATGCCCTTGGTCCCCTGGCGGTCGGCCTCCACGAGGTCAATGCCGGCCAGGCTGCCGATGACGTTTCGGGGCGACGAGTACACGTCGTTGTGGCGACCCAAGTAGCAGGAGTCGTGGTAGACGACCCGTTCGTCCAGACGGGCCTCGCTCATATCCAGCTTCCCTTCGGCGATCAGCCACTCCAGGAGCTGGCTGTGGTGGACCACCTCGTAGTGGCCGCCCAACTGGGGGTACTCGTTGGCCAGCGTGTTGAAGCAGTGTGGGCACTGGGTGACGATCTTCTTCACGCCCATGCCGTCAAGGGTCTCGACGTTCTGCATGGCCAGCATCTGGAAGATGTACTCGTTGCCCGACCGTCGGGCTGGGTCACCGGTGCACATCTCCGATGGACCCAGAATCGAGAACGACACGCCGGCCCTCTGCATGAGCGTGGCCATGGCCCGGGACACCTTCTTGTTCTTGTCGTCGAACGATCCGGCGCAGCCCACCCAGTAGAGGTAGTCGGCCTCGAACGGGTCGCCACCGTCGAGTACTTCGATGCCCTCCAGGTCGCCCACCCAGTCGGCCCGCTCGCTCTGGGACAGGCCCCACGGGTTGCCCGAGTTCTCCATCGACCGGTAGGCGACACCCAGCTCGCTGGGGAAGTCGGACTCCATCAGCGACAGGTAGCGCCGCATATCCAGGATCTTGTCCAGGATCTCGATGTTGACTGGACAGTTCTCGTCGCAGGCCCGGCATGAGGTGCACGACCACAACTCGTCGTTGGTGATGCGGTCGAACATCCAGTTTGCAGGCACGGTGATCTCGGCGTCGGTTCCAATGGGGGGAGATACCTTTGGGTCACCGGTGGCGGCCATGATCTCGCCGGTCTTGAGCACGATCTCACGGGGGTCCAGCGGCTTGCCGGTGGCGTGGGCCGGACAGACGCTGGTGCAGCGGCCGCACATGGTGCACGAGTCGGTGTCCAGTAGTTGCTTCCAGGTGAAGTCCTCGATGGTCGCCGCGCCGAAGCTCTCCAACTCGGT
>DPMC01000037.1 GCA_003541675.1 Acidimicrobiaceae bacterium
CGGGTACACCTATGAGAGTTGGCACTACCACTACCAACTCCCGGACTTCGTCGATTTGGCCCGTTCGGCTCCCGACACCACGATCATCCTCGACCACTTCGGCACCCCGTTGGGTGTCGGCCCCTGGGCGAATCAGCGCGACGAGATCTTCGAGCAGTGGAAGATCGACATTGCCGAGGCAGCCCGCTGCCCCAACGTGGTCGCCAAGCTGGGCGGCCTGGCCATGCCCGACAACGGCTTTGACTGGCACCTAGCCGACTGCCCGCCGACGTCTGACGAGGTGGTGACCGCCCACCGCGACCACTACCTGCACACCATCGACTGCTTTGGGCCCGAACGATGCATGTTCGAAAGCAACTTTCCGGTCGACAGGGTGTCGGTCTCGTACCGCGTGCTCTACAACGCCTTCAAGAAGATGGTCGGCGACTTCACCGACAACGAACGCTCCGCGATGTTCTCCGGCACAGCCTCCCGCGTCTACGCAATCTGACCACGGAAGCAGGACGCCAACCTCCATGCTCGTCGCCGTCACCCGAGGGGTCAGCCCGGCCATTGCCGACTGTGAGCTGACTCACCTCGAACGCACCCCGATCGATGTCGATGCCGCCCGGGAACAGCACGCCGCCTACGAAACGGCCCTGACTGATCTGGGTTGCCGTGTCGAGCGCCTACCGGCCGAACCCGGCCTCCCCGACTCGGTGTTCGTCGAGGACGTAGCCGTCGTGCTTGATGAGGTGGCCGTCATCACCCGGCCTGGCGCCGAATCCCGGCGCGACGAACGCTCCAGCATCGAACGGGCGCTCGCGCCGTACCGAATCCTGGCCCATATCTCCTCTCCGGGGATCCTCGACGGTGGCGACGTGCTGGTTGCTGGTCGAGACGTCCACATCGGCATCACCAGCCGGAGTGATCTGGCAGCCATAGACCAGTTCCGGACCATCGTCGGCGACCACGGCTATCGCGTCCACGGGACGGCCGTGCGCGGCTGTCTACACCTCAAGTCGGCGGTTACCGCCCTGGACGACGACACCCTGGTCCTCAATCCCGACCGGGTCGACGTTGGCGAGCTGGGCGACCGACGCTGCATCCCGGTCGATCCGTCAGAACCCGACGCAGCCAACGTCGTTAGGGTGGGTGGCACCGTGCTGGTCGCCGCCGCCTTCCCCCACACCGCGGAACGGATCTCTGCCGCCGGATTCGCCGTGCACACCGTTGAAGTGTCCGAACTGGCCAAGGCCGAGGGTGCCCTGACCTGCTGCAGTCTGCTCTTCGAGGTGAGCGCCACATGAGCGAGACTTCAGCGCCCACCCCGCTCGACGAGCGGTCACTGGGTTGGCTGCGATACCTGCATCGCAAGGCCACCACCCCTGACGACTGGAACCGCAACGGTCAGCCTCACCCCCACTGGGATGACCGCACTGGCGAACCGATGCTGTCGTGGCACCGGTTCGACCTCGTCGACTCCAGTTACTCCGTGGCCCTCATGGCCGACCGGACCCCGGCGTGGCGGGAGCCCTACGCCGAAATCCTCGACGAGTTGGTCGAGCGCCATACATCGTGGTGGGCCGCCTCGGACTGGTTAACCCAGTTCGGCCCCGACCCCGACCGCTCCCGCTACCCAGAGGGTTGGCGCCCACTCGTACCTGAGCCATTGTGGGGCGAATACGACGTGCCCGGTTGGACGGCCAATGGCATTGAGCCGTACGGCATCCAAATGGACCCCATTGCGGCGGACGGCATGTTGTTCTTCAAGGGCTTCTTCGGTCTGCTGCTTGGGCTCCACCGCCACGTCACCGGCGATGACCGTTGGGACCAGCCATTCGACATGATCCGTGACGGCGAGCACACGTTCACTTGGACCCACTCCGCCATCTCCTCCCATCTAGCCGACCAATGGAGGGATCGCCCGATCGGCGTGCACTGTGAGAACACCAAGATTTGGCCCTATTGACTAAGCGGCGCCGGCCTCGGTCTGAGGTTGCACGACACACTCATGGGCACCGACCACCATCGGGTGTTCGGCCCGTGGTGGGAGCACGCCACGGCCAACTATGTGACGTGGCAGGACGGTCGGCCCGTGGCCATGGACCTCTACTACGACCCGGTGGTCGACGAACATGTGTCCAGCCCCATGGCGCTCCTGGCGCCGGTCTGGTATCTCGCACCACAGCGACCCGACGTTGCGCACTCCATCTGGGAGATGGCCGTGGCTTTTGCCGGACTGGATGGCGATGCCGACCCGGTCGGACTCGAGGATCCCAACTTCGCCTCGTTGTTGGCCATGCAGACCAGCGAGTTTGACGACGACAGGATCCGCGAGCGGATATGGGCGGTCCTCGATGACATCCACGAACCCACCTGGGACCACGACCTCGGCGAGTTCACGTTCGGATTCGGATTCGGCGAGCCACATCCGCGGGGCCAGTTGAACGCCAGGGTCATGGCCGGCTGGGTGTGCCAACCGGGTGCCTGGAGTCGGATATTTGCCGAGAATCCAGTCGACCGGTTCACCGAACCGACTGTCACCGGAGTGAACTTCCCCGACGTCGCGCTCAGCGAGGCCTGGTGGGACGGAGCGGCCCTCCATCTCGTCGCTCAACCTCGGAACGCCTCGCTCTCTGGAACATGTACGTCTGTTCGGGTCTCCGGCCTACCCATCGACGGTTCATGGTCCCTGACTTCCTCCGACGGTTCCACCGCGCACCTCGACGTCTTGGGCGGGGCCGTCGATCTCGACCTCATCGTCGACGGCAGCCGGCACACGCTCAGCCGGATCTGACGCACCTCCGAAAGCTGTAAACAGCTGACGATTTGCCACCGCCTCACGGCTCTGATGAGATCAGACCTCCAGTGAAATCAACCTGATTCCACTCAGGCGAAAGGCGCAATCAGATGTCTCAGACGATCCACGTGGGGTTTCCCTGCCAAGAGGGCAAGGGCCCCGAACTCCTCGAACTTCTTAAGGGCGCCCTCGTTGAAACCCGGGCCTGGGACGGCTGTGAAGCCGTCGAGGTGTTCTCCAATGCCGACGACCCGGATTTGGTGATCCTCTGGGAGACTTTCGCCCAGCGCTCCGACCATGAGGCCTATCTGGCATGGCGAATTGAGACCGGCCTCCCCGAGGCACTCGGCCCGTACCTGGCTGGTGGTCTTGAGGTCACCTACCTCGCCGCCCACCCCGACGTCTGATCCCGTCAGGCCCATAGCCCGGATCGGCGTAGCACCGAGGACAAATCGCGACCGCTTTCAGAAGCTGATCCACAGGGAATCGTCGCTGACCTCGACCAGTAACCGCTGTACCTACTGAAGTAGGTACGAGCCGATAGTCGACTTCGCCTGACCGGACCCTCGCCGAGCGGAGGGAGGCCCGTAGCCTCCCGGCGTGCACGACTTCGACGCCGACAACGAGGCCCTCGTCAGGGCTGTCGTCGACCACGCTCT
>DPMC01000134.1 GCA_003541675.1 Acidimicrobiaceae bacterium
CGTGTTCCGGGATGCCGTGGGGGGCACGGCGTATCTGTCCTTCACCAACACCCGGGGCGGCCCCGGCGCCACCTTGTCCATCCCGATGATGCACAAGGTCGACGCCGGTTGGAGGTCGCACTACCTGACGCTCGAGATGCACGTGGCTGATGCGCCGGCTCCCGACGAGATCCTGGTGGCCATCGGTGCATCGACCGGTGGGCGACCCCACCATCGCATCGGGAACCGTTACACCGATATGGAGGAGATGGGGTTGACCGAGGGGTGACCGGTCGGTCTACGACCAGCGGAAGATCCTTCCGGTTCGACCACTACCCGGCACCTGTCGAGGTTCTCGCCACCAAGACCGCTGATGCCCTACCGCTCTCGAACCTTGAAGCCTTGACAATGGTGGGCCCCTCCCGCTCCGTTGCGACGAGGCACTCGTGTTCCTGCCCGAAGATGCTTCTCTTGCCGCCACTACGCTCGTCGACTGATGACTTCCGTAGGTAGATGGCTGCTGTGGTCTGTGTGTTCTCCACTTCTATGTCCTGTCACTGCGTCGGCGTTGGTTACGCCGGGGCGGTGAAAACCCGCCAGGTCAGCCAGTTGTGAATCATGGCTTCGACGGCACCAACCTCCGGTCGGACGGGCCGACGGGCACTGCCGGGGCCGTCCACCCGCCACTTGTCCTCGTGCATGGCGTGGGGCTGGACCTCCACCTGTGGGATCTCGTGGTCGATGTACTGGCCGTTGACCGACTGGTCATCCGCTACGACCTCTTCGGACACGGGCATTCGGACGATCCGCCCGGACCACGTTCGATTGACGACTTCGTCAGTCAGTGCCTCGGCGTCCTGGCAGCCACCACCATCGAGGACACGGCCGGGAGGACACCCGATCTCGCCGGATTGTCCCTAGGTGCCATGGTGGCCCTAGCCGTCGGGGCCCGTCACCCCCAGGCCATCGGTCGATTGGTTGCCATGAACGCCGTGTTCAACAGGACCGCTGACCAGATCGAGGGCCCGCGAGCCAGGCTTGCTCTCACGGCGGCTGAGGGCATGGGTCCGGTGGCCGATTTGGCCATTGCACGGTGGTTCACCATCGACTGGCAGGTTGAGCATCCTGAGCGGGCGGCCGCGGTCGACGAGCGGATCCGGACCACCGACCTCGACGGTTACCTGAAGGCCTACGGGCTGTTCGTGGAGGGTGATCCTGCGATGCCAGCGGGAGCAGCTCGTATCACCGCACCGACGCTGGCTCTGACCGGCGAACGGGACACGGGGTCCACCCCGGCCATGAGTCGGGCCATCGCATTGGCCGTCATCGACGGCCAATCGCGGGTACTTTCCGGCCTCGGTCACCTCCCGCCGATCGAAGCACCCGAAAGTTGGTCGGCCGCTCTCCTCGAGTTCCTCGACCGCCCTAACCAACCCTGACCACCCTCCGGGGGGATACACCAATGAACGAGTACCAGCTCTACATCGATGGCGAGTTCTGTGAGGCCTCGGACGGCAACCGCTTCGACTCGGTGAACCCGGCCACCGGAGAGGTGTGGGCCACGGCTCCAGGCGCCACTGAATACGACGTGGACCGTGCCGTGCGCGCCGCGAAGCGTGCCCTGACCGAGGGCGACTGGCCGGCCATGACGGCCACCCAGCGGGGACGCCTGCTGTACCGCCTGGCTGACCTGATGGCCGAAGCGGCTCATTATCTGGGCGGCATTGAGACCACCGACAGCGGAAAGCTGGCCGCCGAGACGAGGGCCCAGTCGGCATACGTAGCCGACTACTACCGGTACTTCGCCGGTCTGGCCGACAAGATCCAGGGCGACACCCTTCCCATCGACAAGCCCGACCTCCACGTGTTCACGATGAGGGAACCGGTGGGCGTGGTGGCCGCCGTCGTACCGTGGAACGCCGAGATGTTCCTGACGGCCACCAAGGTCGGACCAGCGCTGGCTGCAGGGAACACGGTCGTCATCAAGGCTTCGGAGATCGCTCCGGCACCGCTGCTGGCGTTCGCCCGGGTGATCGACGAGGTGGGCTTCCCGCCCGGCGTAGTGAACCTCATCACCGGCTTCGGTGAGCCGTGCGGGCGTGCGCTGACCAGCCATCCGATGGTCGACAAGGTGGCGTTCACCGGTGGAGTCGAAACGGCCCGCCACGTGGTGGCCAACACCGTTCACAACCTGGCGCCGGTGACCCTGGAACTTGGTGGAAAGTCTCCGATCCTCGTGTTCGACGACGCCGACTTCGAGAGCGCTGTCAACGGAGCGGTGGCCGGCAACTTCGGAGCATCCGGACAGAGTTGTGTGGCCGGCTCCCGGGTGTTTGTGCAGTCGGGGATCCACGACGAATTCGTGGCCGAGGTCGTCCGACGCGCCGAGCAGATCCGCATCGGTGACCCGCTCGCTGACGAGACACAGATGGGACCGCTGGCCACCGTGGCCCAAAGGGACCGGATCGAAGACGTAGTGGCCGAGTCGACCGCCCAGGGGGCGACGCTGCACACAGGCGGCTGCCGCCCCGAAGGGCTGGACGCCGGTTGGTATTACCGCCCCACGGTCTTGAGCTGCCCCGACCAGAACATCCGTAGCACCCGAGTCGAGCTATTCGGTCCTGTCATGTCGGTTCTCCGGTTCGACACCGAGGACGAAGCGGTAGCCATGGCCAACGACACAGAGTTTGGTCTAGGAGCAGGCATCTTCACCCCTGATGTGTCACGGGTGCACCGGGTATCGAAGGCCATCCGGTCCGGCATCATCTGGGTCAACACCTAC
>DPMC01000047.1 GCA_003541675.1 Acidimicrobiaceae bacterium
CCACATCGGGTTGGACGGCCTCAACGAGGCCTTCGACGAGATGAGGGGTGGTCCGGTCGGTCGATCGATCGTCGTCTTCGACTGAGGGGATCAGGCCAGGAGCCCGTCCTCGAACGGGAAGTCACTGAGCAGTTCGACGCCTGCCTCGGTCACCAGAACCTGCTCTTCGAGCTTCACTCCCTCAGCCCCACCCTCTGCTCCGATGTAGGACTCGACGCAGATCGTCATGCCCGGTTCGATCACACCGTCGTAACCCGACGTCTCGAAGTCGTGCCGGTGGTACAGGTAGGGGTACTCGCCGGTCATCCCGACACCGTGGGACGAAAGGTAGTACCGCTGGGTGGCGAACTCGTCGGGGATGTCCCACGCCCGATCGGCGTATTCCCGGAATGTCACCCCAGGTCCGATGATCCCCATGTTGTGGTGGACCTGCTCGTGGGCCAGTTGGTAGAGCCGCCGCTGCTCGGCGGTCGGGGCAACAGGTCCGGCGTGGAAGGTTCGCGAGAAGTCCGAGTAGTAGCCGTGGCACCCGACCACGTCGGTGTCGAGGGCCACCAGCGCGTTGGGGGCGATGGGTGCATCGCCCGCCTCCTGGAACCACGGGTTGGTGCGAGTACCGGCCGTCATGAGGCGGGTCTCCACGTAGTCGCCACCCTCGGCGATGACCACCCGGTGCAGTTCGGCCCACAACTCGTTCTCGGTGAGCCCCGGACGGATGGTGTTGCGAACGGCGTGCACGGCGCGTTCGGTGGCCCGCAGGCTCTCCCGGATACACAGCAACTCGTCGATCCCCTTGATGGCCCGCGCCCGCTCAACCGGGGCCTGGGCGTCCACGATCCGGAAGCCGGCGGCGGCCAAGGCGGCCGATGCCCCGTGGTTGATTCGCTCCAGGCCCACGGTGGCGCCATCACCCACCACCTCGCGGAGCAGAGCCCCGACCTCGTCGGCCCACTGTCGCTCCACCTCGGCGATAGCTGGTCCGGCGGCTACGTAGCTGGCCGTGGTGGCTCCCCGAACCTCGTCGATGGTCGACAGGCCGGTGGCCAGGTGGTGGGCCCCGACGAACTCGAACAACACGACAGGCCCCTCGACGGGCAGGAACAGGTAGCGCGACGGGTTCCGCTGGTGAAAGATCTGCATGTTCCGGGCGCCGGTGGCATAGCGCACATTGACCGGGTCGAACAGCAGGCAGGCGTCCACGCCGTGGTCGACCATCTGGGCCCGCAGGCGGTCCCGTCGGAAGTGGACGAGGGACTCCCAGTCGATGGGGGTCGTGGGGCCGGCAGCGTGGACCATGGCGCGAACGATACGCACCCGGGCCGCAACGGGCGCCGCCGGTAGCATCGGGGATCCGCTCCGGATCCATCCCTCCAGACCCGACCCCCAAGCAGGAACGCCTTTCATGGACGTGCGCGACAGCATCACCGACGCGGTTCGTTCAGTGCTGGCCGACCTAGGCGTCGACCCGCTGCCGACCATCGTCCAGTTGGAGCGGCCCGGGAACCCGGACCACGGCGACTGGTCGACCAACGTGGCGCTGGCCTCGGCCAAGGCGGCAGGTCTCAACCCCAGGGAACTGGGGACCCAACTGGCCGAGCGTCTGCTGGCCGCTCCGCCAGCCCACGTGGTGGGCGTGGAGGTGGCCGGCCCCGGGTTCGTGAACTTCCGTCTGGACGACTCGTGGCTGCACGTAGTGCTGGCCGACGTGGTCGCGGCCGGCGTTGACGGCTGGGCCCGCCACGATGACGGCGCCGGCACCCGGGTGATCGTGGAGTTCGTGAGTGCCAACCCCACCGGCCCCCTGCACGCCGGCCACGGGCGCGGCGCCTGCTACGGCGACTCGGTGGCCCGGCTCTACGACCGCTGCGGATACGACGTGGTGCGCGAGTTCTACATCAACGACCGTGGGCTGCAGATGCAGAACTTCGCCGCATCGTTGGCGGCCCGTGCGGCTGGTCATGACGTGCCCGAGGACGGTTACCACGGGCAGTACATCATCGACTGGGCGGCCGAGATGCACGCCGAATCCGGCGATGCTGCGGACCCGATGGAGTGGGGTTACGCCCGGGCGCTGGCCGCCCATCAGGACGTGCTCGAATCCCTGTCTATTCACTTCGATTCGTGGTTCAGCGAACGCTCGATGATCGCCTCGGGGGCCATCGACGCCACCCTCTCGGACCTGCGGGCCGCTGGCGCAGTGTTTGAAGATGGCGGAGCGGTGTGGCTGCGCAGCACCGAGCATGGAGATGACAAGGATCGGGTACTCATCAAGAGTGATGGTGAGCCCACCTACCTGATGCCGGACGTGGCATACCACCGGGACAAGTTCGGTCGAGCCGACCGCCTGGTCAACGTGTTTGGTGCGGATCACCACGGTTACGTGGCACGAATGCATGCGGCCATGGCGCTCCTCGGTCATGATCCCGCCGAGTTGGAGATCGCCATCACGCAGCTTGTCAACCTGCAGCGCGACGGTCGAGAGGTCCGCCTGTCCAAGCGCACCGGTGAGATGGTCGAGTTGGCCGAGGTGGTCGAGGAGGTGGGAGCCGACGCGGCTCGCTTCACCTACCTCCTGTTGTCGGTCGACTCGAGCCAGACCTTCGACATGGACCTGGTGTCCCGCCAGGTCAATGAAAATCCGGTCTTCTACGTGCAGTACGCGCACGCTCGGATCCACCAGATCATGCAGCGGGCCACCGGCGCGGGAATCGACCGCGGGTCACTGGACGAAGCCGACCTGACGCTGCTGGTCCACCCCCGCGAACTCGAGGTGCTCCGCTCCCTCCATGAGCTTCCCGACGTGGTGGCACGGGCCCGTCGTGAGCGGGCGCCCCACCAGGTCACTACCTGGGTGCGAGACCTGTCGTCATCATTCCACGGCTTCTACCACGACTGTCGGGTGCTTGGTGATGGCATCGATCTGACGCTTACCGTGGCCCGTCTGTGGCTGGCCGAGGGCGCTCGGATCGGCCTGGCTGTGGCGCTCGACCTGCTGGGCGTGGGTGCCCCCACCGAGATGTGGCGCGACGAGCAACGCGTAGGGGAACGGGTCTGATCATGGCCGGTCCCATCTCCGCCCACCTCCTGCCCGACACGGCGGACGTTGCCGATGACGGGAGGCTGTCCATCGGCGGCTGCGACCTCGTGGACCTGGCCGACCAGTTCGGCACGCCTCTGTTCGTCTACGACGAGGACCACTTGCGGGCCCGCTGTCGCGAGGCCGTGGTCGCATTCGGCGATGGTGTGGCCTACGCCGCCAAGGCTTTCCTTTGTGGGGCCATGGCCCGCTTGGCCTACGAGGAGGGCATGCACCTCGACGTGGCCACAGGTGGCGAACTCTTCGTCGCCCGCCACGCAGGGGTGCCCGGCGAACGTCTCGTAATGCATGGCAACAACAAGAGTGACCGTGAGCTGGCCATGGCGGTCGAGGAGGGGGTGGGTCGCATCGTCGTCGACTCGTTCGACGAACTGGACCGCCTCGATGCCCTTGCGGTCGCCACCGGCGCCCGACCCCGGGTACTGCTACGCATCACACCCGGCGTGGAGGCCCACACCCACGAGTTTGTGACCACCGGTCAGGACGATTCCAAGTTCGGCTTCACCGTGTCCAGCGGCCTGGCCCTGGCGGCCGTGGAGCGGGCCGTCACGGCCGAATCGGTCGAGCTGGTCGGACTGCACGCCCACATCGGCAGCCAGGTCTTCGAGGTCGGGGCTTTCGCCCGGGCCGTCGAGGTGCTGACCGACTTCGCCGCGCCGTTCGGCCTGCCGGAGCTCTCGGTGGGTGGCGGCCTCGGTGTCCCCTACGTGGAAGGGGAGTCGGCACCCACGCTGACCGAATGGGCCGCCGGCATCCGTGCCGTGTGCGACGCGGCAGGCGTGACAGCCCACGTTTCGGCCGAACCGGGGCGGGCCATCGTGGCCGCTGCGGCGGTCACCCTCTACCGGGTGGGCACCGTCAAGGACCTGCCCGGCATCCGCACGTATGTTGCCGTTGACGGCGGAATGAGTGACAACCCCCGCCCGGTCCTCTACGGCTCGGGCTACGAGACCATGCTGCCCCGCGCCGCCGCCGCCGAGCGTCCCCGAGCCGTTCGAGTGGTGGGCAAGCACTGCGAGTCG
>DPMC01000048.1 GCA_003541675.1 Acidimicrobiaceae bacterium
TCCAAGATGGCCCAGTTGCCGACCGATCTGGCTGGTGATCTCGGCGTCGGTTCGGGTCTTGAGATAGACGGTGAGCCGATCGACCCCGATGATCCCCGCGGCGAGCAGACCCTCCAGTGGCTATCGGGCCTCATGGCAGCCATGGCACCAATGATGGCCGGGATGACCACCGGCACGATGGTCGGTCGCCTCGCCCTCCGCAGCCTCGGTACCTACGACCTCCCCATCCCCCGTCCGACCGGCGGACCCGACGCCGACACCCTGCTCATCGTGTCCCCCAACATCGAGGCGTTCAGCGCCGACTGGAGCCTTCCCGCGGACGACCTTCGGCTTTGGATCTGTCTCCATGAGGTCGCCCATCATGCGGTGCTCGGCGTTCCCCACGTCCGTCACGCCATCGGCGACCTCTTGGCCCGTCACGCCGGGGCGTTCCGAACTGACCCCGCCGAGCTAAGCGACCGACTGGAGCTGGGCCTCGAAGATCTCCCGGGCCTCAACCCTACGAATCCCGATCCGGCTGCCGGAGCCGACGCACTGGCCCGTCTCCAGGATGCGCTGGACCCCGAAGCCGTACTGGGCGCCGTGCGATCTCCTGAACAAGAAGTGCTGCTGCCCCACCTTGAGGCCCTGGTGGCTGTGACGGTCGGAGTAGTCGACCATGTAATGGACACTGTGGGCACCGGACTCATCGGCTCGTACGGCCAGGTGACCGAGGCGCTGCGCCGCCGTCGAGTGACCACGTCCGACGCCGACCGTTTCGTAGAGCGCATCCTCGGGCTGAACCTCACCCAGGAACAGGTCGACCGTGGGTCCGCCTTCGTGACCGGTGTCGTGGAGCGGGCGGGCGAAGACGGACTGGCCCTGCTCTGGACCGAGGCCCGCAACCTCCCCACCCCCTCAGAGGTGGACGCCCCTGGGCTATGGCTGGCCCGCCTTGAGCTTCCCGATCCGCCGTCGGACGACTGACCGGTCGGGATCCGGCGCTCAGCCCCCGCCGGGGTCGCCGCGCCGCCAGAAGCCGAACTGACCATCGGGCCGGTCCGGTTCGTCCGGGGTCTCGATGCGTGGAATCGGCGGTGTTGCCAAACCGAACCAAGTGAGCGCCGCAGCGAACAACGCCGCAATGAATAGGTAACCGACCTCGATCGACAGCGGAAGGAACACCGCGAGGAACGCCCCGACGGCCCATGCCAGCTGGAAACGACCCTCGAACTTGGCAAACGACCGACCGTGGTTGGTGCCAGGCGCATCCCGCTGGACCAACGAGTCGAAGGCCAACTTGGCCGTCCCACTGCACATGGCCACCGTGCCGCCGACTAGGACGGCCCCCCAGAGCCCTCCCAACCACACGGCCAGTCCCGACAACGTCACCCCAACGAAGAGCACACCGCGAATGATCCGTTCTTCCAGAAGGCGAGTTCGCAGGACCGGTGAGAACTGGGCGGCGGCGAAGGCTCCCAGCCCGACCGAGGCGAGTACCAGGCCGAAGTGCCAAGCCGGTGCGGGTGCGGCAGCCAGCACGGACTCACCTCGGACCAACCCCGAACCCGCACCAGCCGGTCGGCCGACCGACTCGATCGACACACCGCCACCACCACCTCGGAACTCGAAAGCCAGCAAGAACGATGTGAAGCCGACCACGGCCCGTAGTAGCCCTATGGCCAACGACGCTGTGAGGATCCCGCGCTGGCGAAGCACGGCTCGTTCGCCGGCCGACACCGGCGCGTCGGCCACCAGCACCTTGGGCACCTGGACGGCGGCCACCATTGTCAGGCCGTAGCCGATAACCGCCACCACGGCCGGCGACGACGAGCTGAACAGCAGGGCGATGCCTCCGATTCCTGCGCCCACCATCGAACAGACCGCGCTCAACATGGCCAGTTTGGCGTTGGCCTCGACCAACTCGATGTCGTTGCGGACCAGCGACGGCACCACCGCGCTCTTGGCGATTGAGTACGTCTTCTGCATCACCAGCAGGCCGAAAGCCAACGGAAACAACAACAGCCCATCGATGTGTTCGATCATCTGCCAGGCGATCAGCATCCGGGCCAAGATCGACGTAATGATCATGCCCCGACGACCACCCTTCACCCGATCGACCAACGGGCCCAGGAGTGGGGTGACCACAGCGAACGGTGCGATGGTCAACAGCAGGTAGAGGGCGACCCGCCACCGGGCCGCATCGGGGTCGATGGAGAAGAAGATCGAACCGGCGAGGGCCACGGCCAGCATGGCGTCGGACATGGCGCCCAGGCCGTGGGTACGGCCGAATCGGGTGAACGGACTCACGGGGTGGCCGGGCTCATCGCGGCCTATCCTCACCGCCGATGTCCCGCTCCCACTCGGCGAGAGGCAGGTCCAGACCGAACGCGGACGCCGGGGTGATCGGCGTGACGGCGGCCCAACCCGAACGGATCAGCGCGGTGTCGCTGTCGTCTGGCATCAGTTCCTCGTTGGCCACCAGATCGAGGTCCAGCCCCGTACTGTCACGGCCGGTGATCACCGTCCGTACGCCACCGACGGGGGCCAGTTCGGCAAATCGGACCCCCCGGAGGTCAGCCAGCGGGATGTCAGGGGTGTTCACGTTGAGCACGGTCCGGGCCGGTGCATCAACTAGCCACGGCAGGACCACCCGGGCCACCCGGGCGGCGGTCTCCCAGTGGACGTCGCCAGGTGCCCCCGTCGCCCCCGTCTCACCGGTGACCGTGACATCTGCGCTTACCGCCATACCGGATAGGCCAAAACGTTCACCGGCCAGCACGGCACCGATTGTCCCTGAGAAAAGGGTGGACCGGCCGGTGTTCGGCCCACGGTTGATACCGGCCACTACCAGCCCGGGCGGCGGACCAAAGCCACCTAGATCGGCCAACATCGAGATCAGGGCCGGCGGGGCGCCGACCGAGTAACCGATCAACGGGCCGCCAGTCGGACCAGCCACACCGGGTACCTCCACTCGCCGAACCGAGACGCGATCGGGATCATCGAGTGGGCCCAGGCAGGCCGAGGCACCGCTCCAGTCGGTGGACGGGGCCGCGACCACCGGTTCGTGGCCAGCATCGGCCACCGTCGCGGCGAGCGCGTGCAGGCCCGGTGAGGAGATGCCGTCGTCGTTGGTGACCAGTACACGCACGGTTTGACCCTAGGAGCGGTTCATGATGGACAGACCCGCTTTTAGGCGACCGACTCCCTAACCACCCGTTCCCGGGCGACTCGAGCCGGTCAGACCCGGGTGTCGTCGGACTCGTCGTGGTAGTCGAGGCGATCCACTGGCATGACCACCGCGGTCACCACGTTCACGCTGTGAGCGGTGATCCGCTTCAGGAACCGGAACAACAGTGCACGTGGCACGGCATGTGACGCCGGGTCGGTGGCGTGCACCAGGTCGGTCACCAGAGCGTCAAACTTGCGACGCATCTCGTCCCCCTGGGCAATGAACGCCCGGGCACGCTCCTCGTCACGAACGGTCAAGATCTCGCCCATGAGAGCGATACGAGAGGAGATCTCGTCACGGAAGCCGAGGATCAGTCCGAGGTCTGCGTCATCGGCGAACGACACGCCCTCCTCGGCCAGGTCAAAGACGTTTTTGTTGTAGTCACCGATCCGCTCGAGATCCTTGATCATGTTCATGAACACGAGCATCTCGGTGGCATCGGCGCCGGCATGGACCGAAAAGTGGACAACCAACTCACGGCGGATCTCCATCTCCGTGATGTTGATCTGGCGATCGGTCCGCCGGACCTCGTCAGCCACTGAGGACACCGACCCTCCGGTGATGGCGTTCATGGCCAGGTCGAACGTATGTCGGGCGTCGTTCACCATCCGCTGGACCTGGGCCTCGATGTGGTCGATACCGCTGTCATCGGGGCGGCGGAAGAAGCTCATGACCATGGGAGGGACTCCTGACGGGTTAGGGGCAACGGTACCAGCGAGGTTTGACCGTGCTTCAGGTCGCGGCCGGATCCCCCTCGGGATGGCGGGCTGACCGTCGAACGGACGCGCACACTCATCGGAGGAGAAGAACGCCGAGAAGGGGGACGACCACGAACATGCCTAGGGCGTAGCCAATGGCCGTGCTTCTTCGCTCCGCGGCGATGTCGGACATACCGGTGGCTAGACGCAACGGCAGGTTCCGTAGGACACGGATCGGGTAGAAGAGCAGGATCCCGCTGAGGTTGAACAGGGTGTGCACGAGGGCCACGGTGACCGCGGCAGGGTTTCCAGTGGCCAGCGAGGCCAGCAACGCTGTCACCGTGGTGCCGACGTTGGCTCCCAGGGTTACCGGATAGATGTTCTCCAACGTCAGAACGCCCGACGCGGCGAGTGGCACCAGCACCGAGGTCGTGATGGACGACGACTGCACAGCAATGGTGATGACCATGCCCAGGACGATGGCCACGATTCCCGAACCGGCCCCGAGAGCCCGGTTGATGGCCGCCTCCACTCGGTCGGCCACCAGCAGCCGCATGTTCTTTGTGATGTAGCCCAGCGCCACGAAGATGCAGGCCAGACCGACGACGATCATCAGCCCGCCCTTCCAGTTTCCGTGGGCACCCAGGTCGTCGAGGACGTCCTTGACCAGGCTGGCCGGCTTCTTGACCGCAGCCTTCAGCGGGCTGTCGAAAGCCGCCCCGGAACTGCCCAGCACACGCTCGGTGATCCATTCCGCTGTCTCGGACAGGTAGCCGGTGGCCAGCTCGATGGGCAGGAAGATGGCCACCGCGAGGATGTTGAAGAAGTCGTGCACGGTGGCCGCCGCGAAGGCCCGCCGGAACTCCTGGTCGCGCCGGACATGGCCGAGCGAGGCCACCGTGTTGGTAACCGTGGTCCCCAGATTGGCACCCATGATCATCGGCACGGCCTCGTCGGGGCCCACCACCCCAGACGCCACCAACCCAACGATCACCGACGTCGACACCGATGACGACTGGACTAGGACAGTAGCCAGCAGACCGACGAAGAGGCCGGCGAGGGGATTGGACACCCCCTCGAACAGGCCGTCCACAAAGCCCTTGCCCATGATCTTGAAGCCGCCACTGAGCAGCTCGACCCCGGTCAGGAAAAGGTACAGCAGCGCCAGGACGAGGAAGCCCCGCAAGAGGGTCACCATCTCGCGTTGCTGGTCAGACAATGGCCGCAACGAAGGCGGACCCTGCGACGGGGAACCGTGGTTCGGGGAAGACGTGTCAGGAGCCACCGGGGCCGAACCCTAGAAGACCGGCCCGGCCATCGCGCCCTTTACGGGGGTTTTCGGTCCGATGTGAGAGAACTCTCCCTGCAGGCACACCTGCATGGGCGGAGCGACCACTCTCCGGGTCGCCCCCACGGAGAGCACGCAAGCAGAAAGCAGAGCACCGAGAACCATGAGCACCCAGTTGCTGGAATTCAATCTCATCAGTCCCCTAGCCGACTCACCCACGGCAGAAGGAGCGGCGTCGACCTGGATGGCGCGCGGCGCCTGCGCCCAGAGCAACCCGAACGTTTTCTTCCCCCACGACGGCGTGGGCGTGGAGATCGCCAAGGCGATCTGCGCCGACTGCCGTGCAACCAGCCCCTGTCTGGAGTACGCGCTGGCCAATCGGATCGAGCACGGGGTCTGGGGTGGCTGCTCGGAGCGCCAGCGTCGACGCATCCTCCGGGACCGTCGGGCCGCCGCCCGTTCGACCGGTCTGGTGGCCGTGGCGGCCTGATTCTTGTTCTGATCCCGGTGCGCTGCCACGAGGCAGCATCCGGCCGATCACGGGGCGTTCCCCTCTCGCCCCGGTGCAGGGCCTCCCTGCGGCAGTGATCCCGACGAGCCAATCGTCGGGGTTGCTGTCGTTTTGGCCACAGCCGGCGAACCAGAATGGAGCCGATGTCAGAAGCCGAAGCTCAGGCTGAGGCCTGGCTCTCTTCTTCCTCGTAGCCGAGGTCCCAGGAAATGAGCACGTTCTCGCGCTCGGCGTCGCGGTTGATTCGTTCCCGGTTGCGTCGGAACTGCGGATCGTGGGGCGGCAGCAACATCAGCCGGGCCTGCACACGATCACGGAACAATTCGATCATCTGCGGATCACCGAAACTGGACCGGACCTCCCAGTGGGGGGCTGACGGACCGAGGTAGACGACGTTCACGTCGCCGACTGGCGGCTGGGGTGGGAGATCGTCGGGGAAGGTGCTCATGGGCGGGGAGTGTACCGGTGGCCCACCGGGGCTTGGCTGGGGTCGGCAGTTCGGGACGCCACGTGGGGCGCCTACTCCTGGTCCTTCTCCGGTTGGGCCTCCGACTGTTTGTCGGCTTCCGCCTGGCCCTCGGCGAGCCCCCGCTGGAGCTCCTTCTGGGCCTTGCCGAGGTTGCGGGCCAGCTTCGGTATCTGGTTCCCACCGAATAGGACTAGGGCGATGATCGCCACGATGATCAGTTCCTGGGTCCCCAGGAATGCAAGCATGTTCATAGAGCGACTCTACCTACCGGTCCGGCTACTGGCCCGGTCACCCGATTGCCCGGTCACTCTGACGCTCGGTGTCGGCCCCGGGGGACGATTCTCAGACGGCCTCGGCGGTCTGGGCGGCAGCCTGCCGTTCGAGGGCCCGCTGGCGACGGATGCGACGACGTTCCCGCTCGCTCATGCCACCCCAGATACCAAACTTCTCGCCATTGGCCAGCGCATACTCCAAGCAGTCCTCCTGCACGATGCAGCCCCGGCACACCTCCTTGGCTTCTCGCGTACTCGCCCCACGCTCGGGAAAGAACAGGTCGGGATCCACACCGAGACAGTTCGACGAATCCTTCCAATCGGTATCCAGGTCGGGCTTTGCGATGATCCCCATGTTGCTGATCCGCCTTTCACCGGTCGATCGACCGGTCGTTCCGGTCACTGGGGCCAGTCTCGGTCCCCCAGAACCCCCCGAAGGGTTCCGTCCATGGAATTACACCACTGTGATTCCCCGAATTGCAAGGAAAATCTGGGATTTCCCAATCAATTCAACATCGGGATCGAACTGTCCGACGCTGTTCCACAAAGTCCACCAGTACGTCCCCGAACAGCAAGCACCAGTCGACCAGCCCGTAACGTCATCGGTACCATCCATCGTGCCTCGTCGGGCGCGCCCTACACAGACCCGGAAGTGACAATGCCCATCAACCCAGACGCCGTTGGATCAGTCGGCGAACCGACCGAGATCTCCTGGACCTCCAAGCAGAGCCTGCTGTACTCCCTCGGTATCGGTGCCGGCGTGGCCGACCCGACTGGCTTCGAACTGGAGTTCACGACCGAGAACTCCGATGGGATCAACCAGCGGGCCTTTCCGACCCAAGGTGTGGTCATGGGCGGAGGCGGAACCCCCGACTTCGGTAGCTTCAACCCGGTCTTCCTGCTACACGCTGAACAGTCCATCACCTGTCACCGGGAGATTCCCGCCGAGGGCACCGGCATCGCCACCGGGAAGATCGGCCCGATCTGGGACAAAGGCAAGGCGGCGCTCGTCTACCTCGAGACCGACGTGACCGACTCCGATGGCAAACCACTGTGGTCGACCAGCGCCGGGCTCTTTCTGGGCGGCGAGGGCGGCTGGGGCGGGGACCGTGGCCCGTCAGCCGACTGGGCGGCGCCGGACCGTGATGCCGACCATGTCGTCTCCTACGCCACCCGGGCCGACCAGGCCCTGCTGTACCGCCTCAACGGCGACCGCAACCCGCTGCACTCCGACCCGACGTTCGCCTCGGCCGCCGGCTTCGACAAGCCGATCCTCCACGGCTTGTGCACCTATGGATTCACCGGCAGGGCACTGCTCCACGCGACATGTGGTTCGGACCCGGGTCGATTCGGCGGCATGGGCGGCCGATTCAAGTCGCCGGTCATGCCCGGCGAGGTACTCGACGTCCATGTGTGGGAGGTCGACGACACCACCGTCCTCTTCCAGACCCGGGTCGGCGACCGCGTGGTCTTCGACTCCGGTGTGATGGAACGCCGCCCCTAGACAACCCACGGTTCCACGGCGATGAGCCAACCGGACTTTCTATGGGGGGTGACCGACTCGTCCCTGTCGGTCGAGGGGGTGGCACCGACCGCCGACTGGTCGCGCTGGGAACGAGACGGACGAGTACCAACCTCAGGTGACGGAGCCGGGTTCGCCATCGACCACGCCGACGACCTCCGGCTGACCGCCGCACTGGGATTTACCGACGTCCGCATCACCGTCGAGTGGGCCCGACTCGAACCCCGACCGGGGGTGGTCGACACCGACGCGCTGGACCAGGCCCGGGAGGTCTTGACTGCCGCCGTCGAGGCAAAGCTACGAC
>DPMC01000038.1 GCA_003541675.1 Acidimicrobiaceae bacterium
GCCGAGCGGGCATTGAACTCGTCGGCGATCTCACCGATGGCGGCGATGTCTGCGTCGTGGTCACCGGGAAACACGTTTATGGCCACCACCGGGGACACTCCGTGGACCTGCATGTTCTCCAGTTGCTTGCGAAGGTTGTCACCGCCCTGGTGGACCTCGTCGGGGTTCTCGGCCAGCAAAGCCTCGGGCAGGGGTCGCCCGGCCACGATCTTGTGGTTGCCGGAGTGGGCCTTGAGGCCTCGCACGGTGGCTACTAGTACGGCGGCGTCCGGGGCGATGCCCGAGTAGCGACACTTGATGTTGAAGAAGCGCTCGGCGCCCATGTCGGCGCCGAAGCCAGCCTCGGTGAGGAGGTAGTCACCGGTGTGGATGCCGATCTGGTCGGCGATGATCGAAGAGTTGCCGGTGGCGATGTTGCCGAATGGGCCGCAGTGCACGAGCGCTGGGGTGCCCTCGAGGGTCTGCATGAGGTTTGGCTTGATGGCCTCCTTGAGGATGACCGTCATGGAGCCGGCCACGCCGAGGTCTTCGGCAGTGATCGGGGTGCCGGCCTTGTCGTAGCCCACGACGATGCGGCCCATGCGGGCCCGCAGGTCGGCCAGCGAGGTGCACAGCGCCAGGGCGGCCATGACCTCCGATGCAGCGGTGATGTCAAAGCCTGTCTCGCGGGGCACGCCGTCGAGGCGGCCACCGAGACCGACCACGATGTTGCGAAGGGCCCGTTCGTTGATGTCCATGACCCGTCGCCACGTGATGTTGTGCATGTCCAGGCCCAGTTCGTTTCCGTGGAACAGGTGGGCGTCAAGCATGGCCGAGCACATGTTGTGGGCCGCGGTGACCGCATGCATGTCGCCGGTCAGGTGGAGGTTGAACAGTTCCATCGGCACGACCTGGCTGTAGCCGCCACCTGCTGCGCCACCTTTGATTCCGAAGGTCGGGCCCATCGAAGGCTGGCGGATGGCGATCGTGGCCTTCTTGCCGACGTGGCTGAAGCCCTGGCCAAGGCCGACGGTGGTTGTGGTCTTGCCCTCGCCGAGCGGTGTGGGAGTGATGGCCGAGACCACCACGTACTTGGCTTTGGGGCGGTCGGCCATCCGACCGATGGCTTCGAGCTTGATCTTGGCGGCACCTTCGCCGTACTGCTCGAGGCAGTCGGCGGGGATGCCGGATTCGGCGGCGATCTCGGTGAGGGGACGCAGGGTGGCGCCGCGGGCAATTTCGAGGTCAGAGGGGAACGACATTGTTCTGGTTCTCCGGTTCAAGGGTTGTCTTAGGGGTCGTGAGGGAAGATCTGTGCTGGGGTGGGGTAGACGACGAGGGGGTCGTCCACAGCCTCGGGGATTGTAGCCAGAGGCGAGGATCAGGTGTACTGGGTGGAAAGAACCACCAACCAGAGGAAAATCGTGTGCTGGGTGGTGTGACGAGTTCGATCACCCGAACTCGTCGGGAATGACCTCCTTGCGGCGGGCCATGAAGTCGAGCATGGCTTCGTCGGCCGCCTCGTCTAGTGGAGGTGCCTCGTAGCTGTCCAGCATCTTCTTCCAGATGCCGTTGGCCCGCTGGGCGGCGTCCAGGCTGCCGTCTTCCTCCCACTGCTCGAAGGAGTCGTTGTTGGCCACGTCGGACCGGGCGAACGCTGTTTCGAAGTTGGCCAGGGTGTGTGCGGTGCCGAGGAAGTGCTGTCCTGGTCCGACCTCGCGGATGGCGTCCATGGCCAGACCGTTGTCGGACAGGTCCACTCCCTTGACGAAGGTGGCGGCCAGGTTGCACTGGTCAGCGTCGATGATGAACTTTTCGTAGCCCATGGTGAGGCCTCCCTCCAACCAGCCCGCCGAGTGGAGCATGAAGTTCACGCCCCCCATCAGCGACGGGATAAACGTCGACATCGACTCGCTGGCCGCCTGGGCATCGGGCAGCTTGGAGCCGCAGAGGTTGCCACCCGAGCGGAAAGGCACTCCGAGGCGGCGGGCCAGAGCGGCCACTGTGTAGAGCACGAGGGCCGGCTCGGGGGTTCCGAACGTCGGGGCTCCGGTCTGCATCGACATGGAACTGGCGAACGATCCGAAGACCACCGGGGCACCCGGGTTGACCAGCTGTACAAATGTCATGCCGGCCAACGCCTCGGCCAGAGTCTGGACGGCAACGCCTGCCACGGTCACCGGGGCCATGGCCCCGGCCAGGATGAACGGGCTGATCACCGAGGCTTGATTGGATCGGGCGTAGGCCTCGGCGGACCCGAGCATGGTGGCGTCCCATGACATGGGGGACGAGGCGTTGATGAGGCTCGTCATCACGGTGTTCTGCTGGACGAAGTCGGTCCCGAACACGAAGCTGGCCAGGTCAATGGAGTCCTGGGCACGCTCGGCAGCCGTCACCGATCCCATGAACGGCTTGTCGCTGTACTTCAGGTGCGAATACACCATGTCTAGATGCCGTTTGGACACCGGGATGTCCACCGGCTCGACGATGGTCCCGCCTGAGTGGTGCATCCCCGGGTGGAGGTAGGCCAGCTTCACGAAGTTCTGGAAGTCCCCGATGGTGGCGTAGCGACGCCCCTCGTCGAGGTCGTGGACGAACGGAGAGCCGTAGGCGGGGACTAGTACCGTGGCGTCCCCCCCCACCTGCACGTTGCGGGCCGGGTTGCGGCCGTGCTGGGTGTAGGCGGACGGAGCTGAGGACTGGATGATCTGGCGACACATCCCGCGAGGAAAGCGGACCCGTTCGCCCTCCACATCGGCTCCCGCGTCGGCCATGAGGGTCAACGCCGTCGGGTAGTCGCGGAAGTCGATCCCGATCTCCTCGAGGATGGTGTCGGCCGCGTGCTCGATGGTCTCGAGACCCTCGGTCGACAGCACCTCGAACGGCGCCATGGTGCGGGTGAGGTATGCCCGGGTCTCGGCCGTCGCCTCGGAACGGGCGGCCTGGCGGGCGGCCCGGCCACCGCTACGTCGGGCACTGCGGGTTGGCGTCTCAAAGCCTTCGGCCGTGCCGCTGGCCGCGGCCACGTCGTCCTCGTTGTTCAGATCGGTCATGGGGTGTCTTCCTCGATTGATGGTGCTACCAAATTTCTAAAGTCCGCCCCGCCGCGGCGATAATAAAAAGGCATGTGACGACATGCATCACTATCCAAAATGTGCGAAAACCCAGTGCCCGTTTTACGCTTGTTTGGCTTATTGGCAGAAACTCTGGTTTGTCATCGTCGGTTACGCCCAAAGGCATACCGATGGTCCTTGACCATGTTCTCAACCATCGATTGTGACTGCTCATCTTGCGGCTCCGTTGCGACGACGTCGCCGACCGGAGCGCTCCGAACCAACCACCGAAGCGGTAGACCGTTCAGGGAGCGTGACCCGTGTCGAAAGACAGGGGTACTCGGCGGTCCGATGGGGGATGGCCATGGCGTCCACGAAGTGGTCCTGGAACGCCGGCTCGAGGGCCGTTTCGATCTTCTCGATGCGGTCGACCACCTCGACGATCGATTGGCGGGCCGAACCGGACAAAAGGGCGATGGTCGCCCCGGCGCCCGCAGCGTTGCCGACGCTGGTGACCCGGTCGGGATCGCAGTCCGGGACCAGGCCCAGCACGGTGGCGTGGGTGGTGTCGATGTGACTGCCGAAGGCGCCCGCCAGACCGATCTCGTCAACGGTATCGACCTCGAGGTGGTCCATGAGCAGCCGGATGCCGGCGTACAGCGCTGCCTTGGCCAACTGGATGGCCCGGATGTCGTTCTGGGTGACCAGTAGGCGCTCTCCGTCGAGGCCCATCTCGGTGGGGTCGAACAGCACGTAGGAGAAGGTCCGACCGTCGGGTTCGATACGCGTCGACGGCCTGGTGTCGGCCCCGCCAATCACCCCGTTGGTGTCCATGAGGTTGGCGAGCCAGAGTTCGGCGACCACCTCGATGATCCCGGAGCCACAGATGCCGGTCACCCCGGTGCCTATTGCAGCCTCGGTGAAGCCGTCCTCGTCGGACCACGGCTCAACGCCGATGATGCGAAAGCGAGGCTCACCGGTTGTCGGGTCAATCCGGACTCGTTCAATGGCGCCAGGTGTGGCCCGCTGGCCGGCACTGATCTGGGCGCCCTCGAAGGCCGGGCCGGTCGGACTAGACGCGGCGAGGACCCGTCCACGGCCAGCCAACACGATCTCGGCGTTGGTGCCCACGTCGACCACCAGTCGGACCCGCTCGCGGTCCGGAGGTGAAGGGGTCGGCTGGTCGCCGGCTTCTAGTTCGGCTGTCCGGCCGAGGCCGGTGGACAGGACGACGGCTGCCGTATCGGCGCCCACGTGGCCGGCGATGCAAGGCAGCACGTGGGCGCGGGTCGCCGGGTGTGCCTCGATGTCCAGGGAGGACACCGGTAGGTCGAGCGGCCCGTCGACGGCCAGGGCGAACGGAGCCCCGCCCAGCGGTGTGGGGTCGTAACCCAGGAACAGGTGGTGCATGACCGGATTACCTACCAGCACCAGCTCCAGCACCTCGTCACGTGTGGCATCTACCTGTCCGACGAGGTTGCCCACGAGGTCATCAAGGGCGGAGCGCACCGCGTCGGTCAGTTCGACCTCGCTGCCCGGGTTCATCATCACGTAGGAGACCCGGCTCATCAGGTCCTCGCCGAAGCGGATCTGTGGGTTCATGGTCCCGGCGGTGGCCAGCACTGCCCCCGTGGCCAGATCGCAGAGGTGGCCGGCAATGGTCGTCGATCCGACATCCACAGCGATGCCCAACGCCCGGTCACGGAGCCCGGGCCAGACGGCCACTACCTGACAACCGTCCCGGATGGCCACGGTGACCGTGCGGTTCCCAGCGGCGAGAGCCCGCTGCACGTCGGCCACCAGATCGTTGGCAACCGCCAGGCCATGGAGGTCCCACTGGGTGGCCAGTGAATCGACAAGGCGCCGGATTTCGCCGATCGACTCGTCCAGTGTGGGTTCGGCTACCTCCACGAGACGCAGGACCAGAACCGGGTCGAGTGCCAGATCGCCCACGTCGACCTCCTTGCGGATCACCTGGCGGTGGACCTGACTTTCGGCTGGGATGTCGACCACCAGGTCGCCGCAGATCGTGGCCGCGCAACCTAGGCGTTGGCCATCGACCAGAGGCCGCCGGCCCCGGTAGTCGGCTTCGGTGGGGCCCCGGTCCGAGACGTGGTCCGGGCTGGCGGTAATTCCGTGTTTGGCGAACTCACCAAACGTGGGCATCACCTGACAGCGGCCGCAGATGCCGCGGCCCCCGCACACCGAATCGAGGTCGACGCCCAGTTGTCGGGCGGCGTCCAGTACCGAGGTGCCTCCGTGAACCGACCCGCGTAGCCCGGACGGCGTGAAGACGACGAGATGCTTTTCGGGGCGTCCAGCGGGGTCGGCCATGGTCTGGTATCTGGTGGGTCGGGCGCCGGGCCTCAGGCGCGCCGACGGCGGTTGCCGCGACGTTCGCGGGCGCCGGCTAGCGCGTCCGGGTCACGGTGGTGGCGGATCCAGGTGGCGCAGTCGGCGTCGGCGCCGGCCAGCACATCGGCGGCCTGGATGGCCGTTTTCACCTCGGCATGCAGCGGGCTCATGATGGCCGAGGTCATACCGTGACTGATGGCCATGGCCAGGAACGTGCCGGTCACCGCGTGCCGGTTGGGCAGGCCGAAGCTCACGTTGGACGCGCCACACGTGGTGTTGACCTTCAGTTCCTCGCGCAGGCGCCGCACGAGGGTGAACACCTGCTGGCCGGCTGTCCCCATGGCGCCGATGGGCATGACCAGAGGGTCGACCACCACGTCGGCGGCCGGGATGCCGTGGTCGGCGGCCCGTTCAACGATCTTCTTCGCCACGGCGAAACGCACGTCGGGGTCCTCGGAGATGCCGGTGTCGTCGTTGGAAATTGCCACTACCGCGGCGCCTGCCCGCGCGACCAGCGGTAGGACCCGTTCGAGCACCTCGTCCTCACCGGTGACCGAGTTGACCAGTGGCTTGCCCTGGTAGACGGCGATGCCGGCCTCTAGGGCCTCGATGATCGAGGAGTCGATGGAGAGCGGGACGTCGACCACCGACTGGACCAGCTTGATGGCCCGGGCTAGCAGGGCCGGCTCGTCGGCCAGCGGGATGCCGGCGTTGATGTCCAGCATCCGGGCGCCTGCCTCCACCTGGGCAATGGCGTCGGCCTCCACCCGGCTGAAGTCACCGGCCTTCATCTCCTCGGCGAGGAGCTTTCGGCCCGTGGGGTTGATGCGCTCGCCGATCATGACGAACGGTCGGCCGAAGCCGATGGCCACCTCACGGGTGTCCGAGCTGAGAATTGTGTCAGTCATCTTGGTGATGGCTCTCTGTCTTGTGCCATGTCTGGCGGGATGGTTCAGTTGTCGACGCCACCCGAGAGCACGAGGCGCTCGAGTCGGTCACGGTCATAGGCAGCATCTATGCGGGCGGCCTCGTCAGCCACAGCGGCGGCCATGTCAGCGGTGAGGGACACCGATTCCCGGCGCCACTGGGCCACGTAGGAGTCGGTGTCGTCCATTCCGGCGATCATGGCCGCCCGGTCGATGGCGTGCTGGAAGCGGGCATCCAGCAGGGCCTTCTCGCGGGTCCGTCCCTGCTGGGCGGTGATTTGGGCGGGGATGTCACGCCAGTAGATGGTGACGAGCTGGGCGGCCATGAGTTCAATGGGCTCCTGTGGGAAGGGGTGACCTGGTGGGGCCGGTGATGGCCACCGAGGTCCCGGCCAGCAAGTGGGTCTCCAGGTTGCCGAGACCGGTGGGGCGGTGTTCGAAGGCCAGTCCGAGTCGGATAGCTGCGGCCCGCGCCTGTTCCAGCAGGTCGGGATCGTCCACCTGGGAGAGATAGGCGAGGCGTCGGTAGTTGCCAAACACCGCCTCGAGCATCTCGGGGTGGGTGTCTAGCCAGAAGGCCTTCACCACCAGACGGTCGAAGTGCTTCACCAGGTAGTCGGTTAGGAAGAAGGTGCCCAGCTCCTCGGCGTGCAGGTCCGTGAAGGCCGCTGAGCCGGCCAGGAATTCGTAGCAGTGGTCGCCGGGTAGGCGGTCGATACCCAGTTCGGTACACACCGCGTCGAGGCGACCACCGGTGCCACAGTCGCCGTAGCCCACGAAGATCCGCTGGTAATGGTCGGCGGCGGCCCGGACGCGTGTGGCGACGGCCTGGGGGATGACGTCTGGCGTGTTGTGGTACGAGGCGGGCAGACACTCGACGTCGACATGGGTGAGGCCGTTGGCCTCCACCACCTGGAGCAACTCGCGGGCGAGTGCGCCACAGGCGACGACGAGAGTTCGCCCGCCGGGTGCCTCGGTGGCACCGGTGGGCTCGTTCACCGTCCGGGTCAGGCGGCCGCGGCCCGGCGTTCGGACACCAGGCGGCTCGCCGTCTCGGCAGCCACCGCGGCATCGCGGCAGTAGGCGTCGGCACCGATGGCCTCGCCAAACTCCTCGTTCAGCGGGGCACCACCGACGATCACCGAGTACTCCTCGCGGAGGCTCTTCTCCTCAAGGGTGTCGATGACGACCTTCATGTACGGCATGGTGGTCGTCAGCAGGGCCGACATGCCGAGGATGTCGGGCTTGTGCTCGTCGAGTGCCCCGAGGAACTCCTCGACGTCGGTATTGATGCCGAGGTCGATGACCTCGAAGCCGGCGCCCTCGAGCATCATCCCGACCAGGTTCTTGCCGATGTCGTGGATGTCGCCCTTGACGGTACCGATCACCACCTTGCCAATGGGCTCAGCGCCTGTCTCGGCCAGCAGGGGCCGGAGGATGGCCATGCCGGCCTTCATGGCGTTGGCGGACAGCAGTACCTCGGGTACGAAGAGGATGCCATCGCGGAAGTCGATGCCCACGATCCGCATGCCTTCGACCAGGGCGTCGTTCAGGACTCGGCCGGGGTCCCAGCCGCGACCCAGGAGGATGTTGGTGCCTTCGCTGATCTCGTCGCCGAGGCCGTCGTAGAGGTCGTCATGCATCTGGGCTGTGAGATCCTCGTCACTGAGGTCCGCCAGGATGATCTCTTCTTCGATGTTCTGCTCTTCGGCCATGGATGCGCTCCGTTGCGAATCGGGGGACGTGTTTACGTCCCGTGGTCAGCCGTTGCTGCCCCGGGGGGCGGTGTGGAATGTCGTCACGCTACCTGAGGTGCTCATAATCAGTTTCCCGCTAGGCGGGAAGATCCTGTATGGTGGGAAATCTACTAACCCTCAGTTGGGTTGTCCACCCACCGGAATGTGCTTCCCGCTATGTGGGACGTCGCTTGGTGGATCGCCTGGCAGGGCAGATAGCGGAATGCCGAAACCCATGGCAGCGTTCATGGGGGAGAGGCGAGCAGACATATGCAGATCGTCCAGAGCATCGACCGGGCCTTCCAGATC
>DPMC01000097.1 GCA_003541675.1 Acidimicrobiaceae bacterium
GTTCTCCTATCCCACGGCCGACCCGGAACACGAGGGAGACCCCCGCCCGGTCCTAGACGGCTTCGACCTGGTGATTGAGCCCGGCGAGACGGTGGCCATCGTCGGTAGGACGGGCTGCGGGAAGTCGACGGTGGCCCGACTCCTCCCCCGCTTCTACGACGTGACCTCCGGTGCGGTGCTCGTCGACGGCATTGACGTCCGTGACCGCCGACTGGACGGGCTGCGCCACACAGTGAGCCAGGTGCCCGACGAGTCGTTCCTGTTCTCCGAGCGACTCCACGACAACGTGGCCTTCGGTCGACCCGATGCCTCCCGCCCGGACGTTGAGGCGGCGGCTCACGTCGCCCGGGCCGACGAGTTCATCGTCGGTCTGTCCGACGGCTACGACGAAGTGGTCGGCGAGCGGGGTTACACCCTGTCGGGCGGGCAACGTCAACGGATCGCGCTTGCCCGCACCATCCTGACCGACCCCCGCATACTGATCCTTGACGACGCGACGAGCGCCATCGACGTCCAGACCGAGGAAGACATCCACCAGGGGCTGGTTGATCTCATGGCCGACCGCACGACCATCGTGATTGCCCACCGCCTGTCCACCATCAGCCTCGCGGACCGGGTGGTCCTCATGGAGGGCGGACGGGTGGTGGCCGACGGTACGCACGCCAGCCTCCTGGCCACCGAGCCTCGCTACGCGGCAATCCTCACCCAGACCGACGGAGTCGGCGCCGATGCAACACGGAGCACCGACTGATGGGCGGCCACGGTTTCTTCGCCGGACCTTCGTCGGTCCAAGCCAACGCCCAGGCCGGTCTCCCCTACGCCGACGTGCCCGACGAGCTTCGAACCCGGATCGAGGACGTCCTCCGCCACGAACCCGACCACCCCGAGCCGGACGTATCGTTCTCGCATTCCCGCTGGGATCGGCGACCGTTCGGGCTTCGCACCTTCCTGATCCCGCACGCCGGCGGCCTGTTCGTGGCCCTTCTCCTGGTCATCGCCGAGACCGGTCTTCTCCACGTGGGTCCGTTGCTCACCCAGATCGGCATCGACCAGGGCGTTTTGGCCGGCGAGATCGGTGTTCTGATGGCTGTTGCGTCGGCCTACCTGGGTGCCGTCGTGCTTTCCACCGGCGCATCGTTCCTACGGACCCGCTTCACCGGTCGACTGGGCGAGCGTCTCGTCTACGACCTCCGCGTCCGGGTGTTCAGCCATTTCCAGCGCCAGTCGCTGGACTTCTTCACAGGCGAGAAGTCGGGCGTACTGATGACCCGGATGACCAGCGACATCGAGGCCCTCACCACCCTGCTCCAGGAGGGCCTGGTCAGCTTCGTAGTCCAGGGCATGACGTTGATCGTCATCACTGCCTACCTATTGGTTCTCCACCCCGGCCTGGCCCTCGTCTGCCTGCTCACTGTCGTCCCGATCAACGTGGTGCTGACTCTGTGGTTCCGACGGGTATCTCACATCGGTTACCTCCGGGTGCGGGACCGCATCGCCGACGTCCTGTCCAACCTCGCCGAAAGCCTGGCCGGCATCCGGGTCATCACCGCCTTCGGGCGTCGCGATCACGACGTGGCCCGCCACCAGCGCATCATCGACGCCCACCTGGAGGCCAACCTCTACATGGGCCGGGCTCAAGCCCTGTTCGGACCCGGCACCGAGTCCATCGGGATCATCGCCCAGGCTGTGGTCCTTCTCGTCGGTGGGCGAATGGCGCTCCGGGGCGAGGTGACGATCGGCGAACTTACCGCCTTCCTCCTGTTCCTCACCTCCTTCTTTGCTCCGGTCCAGACTCTGGTACAGCTCTACAACCAGTACCAGCAGGGCAATGCCGCGGTAATCAAGCTGCGTGGCCTCCTCGGCACCGAGCCAACCGTGGTCGAACTGGTTGACGCCGTCGACCTTCCCCCCATCGACGGACGGATCCATTTCGACGCGGTGACCTTCGGGTACGACTCCGACCACTTGGTGCTGCGAGACATCAATCTGGTCCTCGAACCAGGTGAGGTCTTGGCCGTGGTCGGGCCGACCGGGGCCGGCAAGTCGACCATCGCCAAGCTGGTCACCCGATTCCACGACCCGACGTTCGGCCACATCACCATCGACGGGCACGACCTCCGCAACGTCGGTATCACCTCGCTGCGGCGTCAGCTGGGCGTGGTCCCCCAGGAAGCGTTTCTGTTCAACGGAACGATCGCCGACAATGTGTCGTTCGCTCGACCCGATGCCCCCCACGACGAAGTGGCCGAAGCGTGTCGGGTAGTCGGTCTGGGACCACTGCTCGATCGGATGCCCGACGGTATCCACACCCCCATCCACGAAAGGGGGGCCTCGCTGTCGGCCGGCGAGCGCCAGTTGGTCGCTCTGGCCCGGGCGTTCCTGGCTCGCCCCCGAGTGCTGGTGCTCGACGAGGCCACGTCCAACCTGGATCTGCAGTCCGAGTCGGTCATCGAACGGGCGTTGGATCAGGTGCTCGAGGGGCGCACGGCCATCCTCATCGCCCACCGTCTGGCTACCGCCATGCGAGCCGACCGGGTGGCTGTCGTCGATGACGGACGGATCGTTGAGCACGGGACCCATGCCGAGTTAACAGCCCTCGGCGGGCAGTATGCGGCCATGGTCGAAACGTGGCAGCGGCACGCCTCAGGCGATCCGATCGGGGGCAGGTACAGCGACGGAGGGAGCCTCCGTTGAGCACGCTCGAGTTCGTACTCGGTCTGCTCGTGTTCACCGTCGGTTGCACCATTCAGGGTGTGCTGGGCTTCGGCGCCGGTCTGTTCGCCGTGCCCATACTCGCCCTCATCGCCCCGGACTTCGTGCCCGGTCCGGTACTGCTGGCCAACCCGTTGCTCTGTGCCCTCTACGCCTGGCGCGAGCACGGCGCCATTGATCGGGCGGGCCTCCGGTGGGCCCTCATCGGGCGGGTCCCCGGTGTGCTGTTCGGCGCCTGGGTCCTCACCGCGGTGTCCGAGGACGGGATCGGCCTGCTCTTCGGCACCCTGTTGCTGGTCGGCGTGGGTCTAAAGGTCTCCGGAGTGCACGCCACCAAGACCCCGTGGACGCTCATGGGGGCCGGCGGCCTGAGCGGATTCATGGGCACCTCGGTGGCCGTCGGCGGCCCTCCAATCGCCCTGGTGCTGGACGGTTCCTCGGGCCCGGAACTACGTGCCACCCTTAACGCCTTCTTCTTCGTAGGGACGACCATCTCGTTGGTCGTGTTGACCCTGGCCGGTGAGTTCGGCACGTCGGACCTCCTACTGGCACTCTCCCTGCTCCCCTCGGTGCTGGTCGGCGTGGCACTCAGTAGCCGTCTTCGCCCCTTGCTCGACCACGGGTGGCTGGCCCCAGCGGTGTACGTCCTGTCCGGTTCCTTCGCCGTGCTCCTCCTGCTCCGTTCACTGTTCTGACCAGCGCCCGTCACACCGGGTCGGCCTAGGGTCATCAGCGTGTTGGAGCCAGCCACGGACCCCGTACTCGAACTAGCCGACGTGAGCCGCCGAACCGAGGGAACCCAACTGCTGGAGAGCATCGACTGGCAGGTCAGGGGCGGCCAGCATTGGGTGGTCCTGGGGCCCAACGGGTCAGGCAAGAGCACCCTGCTTCGGATCGCCGCCCTGCAACTACACCCGACCACCGGGACGGTTTCCGTGCTGGGCCGGACACTGGGACGAACCGATGTGCGGTCGCTGCGACGCCAGATCGGCTACGCCTCGGCGACTTTGGCCGACGCCTTCCGGCCCGACCTGGCAGCCACCGACGTGGTGATGACCGCCCGGCACGGTGCGCTGGAGCCCTGGTGGGACGACTACGACGACGAGGATCGCGACCGGGCCCGCGACCTTTTGAAGAGGATCGGCTGTGGTCACCGGGCCGACCACCGGTTCGGCACATTGTCGTCCGGTGAGCGCCAGCGGGTGCTCTTGGCCCGGACCCTGATGGTCGACCCCGACCTCCTGCTGTTGGATGAGCCAACAGCCGGGCTGGACCTCGGCGGCCGGGAGGAACTGGTGTCGACGCTGGCCGACCTGGCGACCGACCCGGCGATGCCGCCCATGGTCCAGGTAACCCACCACGTTGAGGAGATCCCGCCCGGGTTCACCCACGGGCTACTCATGGAGGGCGGCCGGATCGTGGCGGTTGGGCCGCTGACTGACGTCCTGACTGCCCGAGCCCTCTCGGACTGCTACGGGCTTGACCTGTCGCTCACGTGTCAGGAGGGCCGTTGGACAGTGCGGATCAACGGGGTAGGCAGGTGACCATCAACCCATCCACTGTCGGGTCCGCAGGTGGACACGCACTGATCGTGACCGGCGGGCCACTTCCCCGGAGACTGGGACCGCTACCGGACGCCGATCTGGTGATCGCCGCCGACGAGGGCATCGATAACGCTCTCCGACTCGGATTAACCGTCGACCTGCTCGTCGGCGACATGGATTCGGCCAGCGACGGCGCCGAAGTGATTGCCCGGGTCGTGGAACGCCACCCGGTCGACAAGGACGAAAGCGACCTCGAGTTGGCCCTGGCGGCGGCGCTGCGTGCCGGGGCGACGTCGGTGACGGTGGTGGTCACCGCGGGCGGCCGGGCCGATCACGCCCTCGGAAATCTGCTGATTCTGGCCGGTGATCGGTGGTCGGCTCTCCGGGTCGACGTTCGGATCGATGAGGCGCGGGCCTGGGTGGTCTGGGATCAGGTCCGGATCGACGGCAGTACCGATGACCTGGTCAGCCTGATGGCCGTCGGCGGTGCGGCCACCGGCGTGACGACGACCGGACTGGTCTGGTCGCTCAACGAAGCGACGCTCGAACCCGGCGTTGGCCTGGGCCTCTCGAATCGGATGACCGGCACGGCAGCCGAGGTAACCGTCGGATCGGGTGCCGTCGTCGTCATCGCCCCGGGCGGGAGCACCGACTGATTCGACCAACTCCCAGCACCACGACCGGCAACTGAGCGACCAACGCCGTCAGGCTCTTCTTCGTCTCCCCAGTCTGTAGACACATGCAGGCGGTTTATGGGCCTCCGGGCAGGGACTCGCATGGCTCACCGTCATTGTCCCCGTCTAGACGTGCCACGTCGCCGTAGTACGGGAAGTAGGTGTCAAACCATGCCTTCGCCGCCGGGTAGGTGGAGAAGTCTGAGCAGTTCTTCGTGTTACCCGGGTTGTCAGGTACTCCAGAGGTTGTGGTCGTTGGCGCAACCGTCGTAGTGGTGGTCGTTGTCGTGGTGCTAGTCGTGGTCGATGGGGCCGCTGGTGGAACGTAGACACCGGTTGGCGGACCACCACAGGTACCGAGCATCGATTGGAGCGTGGACAGTTCTGCGGAAGTGACCGTGAGAGCCCAGCGCACCTTGATGTCCACCCAAGAGTCGGCGTACTGGCACCAATAACTGGAATCAGGGGGCTTCCACTCCTCCGGGCCGCGTGATCCCTTTGACCGGTTGGCCGAGGCAGTAACTGCGATCAGGTGCTGCGGATCGACAAGGTCGTTGTAATAGGACCTCTTAGTCGCTGACGACCAAGCCCATCCGCCCGAATCGTGGGCATTGGCGAGTGGCACGAAGTGGTCGACGTCCAACGAACTGGGGTTGGTGACGTACGTGCCAGTGAACGCGGCGTACCACTGCCCGCTGACGACTGAGCATCCTGAAGAACTGAAACCTGTCTCAGTTAGTGATTCGAGGATGAGGACTTCGTGGCGTGTGTTTATGCAGTCGCTGTCGTCATCTGACCACCCTGAGCCCCAGTCGTCGCGGTCGTAGTTGATAGGTGCGGAGGCACTACTGACCACGAGAGGGGCAAGCAGTTCTGAGATCCAGTTGATGTTCGCGGTCGTGGTTGTCGTAGACGCAACGGAGGTCGCTGGCGGCGGTGTAGTCGTAGTTGTCGCAGCAGTCGTTGGCGGCGGTGCCGTAGTTGTGGTGGGGGCGACGGTGGTCGTCGTGGACACGGCT
>DPMC01000158.1 GCA_003541675.1 Acidimicrobiaceae bacterium
GATTCGTCGCCAGATGCAGGACGAATTGATGGCTATCCAGTCCAAACTCCACAAGACGATCTTGTTCATCACCCACGATCTGAACGAGGCCCTGCGGATCGGCAACCGGGTATGCATCCTGCGCGACGGCAAGGTCATCCAGATCGGTACCCCCGAGGAGATTCTGACCCAGCCGGCCGACGGCTACGTGGCCGAGTTCGTGCAGGACGTCGACCAGGGTCGGGTCATCGACGTGGGCAAGGTCATGAACCAGCCGGTCATCCTGGATCCGTCCCGCACCCTCACCGAATGTGTGGACGCCATGGGCGACCGACGGGGCGGCTTCTGCTGCGATGCTGACGGTCGGCCCACCGCCTTGCTGGCCATGACTGATGCGGCTACCGCACTGGCCCATGGTACGACTGACCTGACGTCCGTCCTGCGATCGGACTTCGACACCACGACCGCTGAGGCACGGTTCAACGACAACTATGCGGCGGCTGGTCGGGGACTCCCGATTGCCGTCCTGGATGAAACGGGTCGAATCGTCGGCGAGCTCGAACCCCGGGAGATCATGGAAGAGATGGGACGCGTCGAACAGTTGGTAGATGGCTTTGAGCGGGAGGTGTTCCTGTGAGCGCCGCGAGTTGGATCGTCGCCGCCGAGACGGGTGATTGGACGGGTCGGGCCGAGGGCGTCGGGTTGTCCGATACCAGGGTCCTCGATCAGTTCCAGTTGCCGATAGGCCACTGGTTCGACCAGATGGTCGACTGGATGGACGTCAACGCTGAGTGGTTCCTCAACGCTGTCAAGTGGCCGTTCGAGTTCCTCCTGGAGAACTTCGTCAACGACTTCCTTCTGACCCTCCCCTGGTACCAGGTGGTCATCTTCACGGCGATCCTCGGGTCACTGCTCCGGACCCCAAAGATCGGCATCATGGCCGCCGCTGGGCTGACGATGTGCGGCCTGCTGGGCGCCATGTACTGGGTCGAGACCATGCGGACCATCGGCATGGTGCTCGTCGCCGTCGGATTGTGTGCTCTGATCGGTATCCCACTGGGCGTGATCTGCGCGCGTGTGGACTCGATATGGAACGTGACCAGACCAGTTCTGGACGCTATGCAGACGGTCCACACGTTCGTCTACATGGTGCCGTTCGTGTTCTTCTTCAGCATCGGAGTCGTCCCGGCGACCATGGTGACGATGATCTACGCCCTGCCGCCGCTAGTTCGCATGGTGAACCTTGGTATCCGACACGTTCCTGAGGACGTGGTGGAGGCCAGTCGGGCCTACGGCGCCACCGAACTCCGGGTGCTCACCGACGTGCAGCTGCCGCTGGCCAAGCCGTCGATCATGGCGGGCCTCAATCAGACCCTGATGCTGGCCATCGCCATGGTGGGTATCGCAGCCATCATGGGGGCTTCGGGCCTCGGTCTTCTGGTCTTCCGGGCCGTCCAGAACCTGGACGTGGGCCTCGGTATCTCATCCGGCCTGGCCCTGTGGACCGTGGCTGTCGTCCTTGACCGGCTGTCCCAGCCCGAGGAAGGCGGCGGTGACAATCTGCTGACCCGGATCCGTGAGGCCATGGCCAACCGTCGGGATCCCGAGGAACTTCTCAAGAAGATCGAGGCCGCCGAGACTGATGACCAGAAGGCGGCCAAGGTCGTCCACGTGGAGCACGAGGTTGTCGCTGGGGCCCGCGAGCGTCTCGGTATGGCCGTCGTGGGCTTGGCCGGGGTAGTGGCCGTTCTCTCCACCCTCATGACCTGGGGCAGCGGTGCGGGACTGTTCTCCAGTCACTCACGGGCGGTTGACATTGACCTTGCCGGCCAGTCGTTCAATGGCTACCAAGCCTCCGGTGGTAGTTGGTCAGGCATGGTCGTCCTGTTCTTGGGCTTCTTCTCAGTCATGGCTGCCGGTTCTTGCCTGACCTGGACGGGGGGCATCGGGCGCCTCCGTGGCCCCGGTGGCCTGGCCGCGGCGGCGGTCGGCGTACTTGCCGCCGTGTTCGCCTACCCGATCCTCGGCCAGTTTGACGGCTATACGACGTTGTCGAATCTCGAAGGCCATGAAGCGCAGGCCGTCTGGGCAGTGGCAATCGAGGTCCTGGCCATTCCGGCCATTCTGGGCTTGGTCCTCGGACTGGCTGGGGCGGCCGTGCCACTCCGTTGGCGAACCGTCGGGATCTGGGCGTTCACCGCCGGGATCCTCGGCCACTACTTCGAATCTCCGCTAGGCCTCGATGCCCTCGTGGTAGCCATCCTCGTGGTGGTCGTCATAGCTGTCGCTGTGAGCCTCCTGGGGCGTACAAGCCTTCTGGATGTCACTCGCGGGACTTGGAACGACCTGGCTGCCGGTGGGGTGATCGCCGTGTTGGGTGTCACCGCGGCCCCGGTGACCAGCCTCCTGGATGTGAAGGACGTGGTGGCCCTGGCCGCTGTTGCAGTGATCTACCGGCTGGTCAGCCAACGATCGGACCAGCGGACATCGCTGGTGGTGGCCGTGGTGGGGGCGGTGTTCCTCCGCTGGCTCGTGATCGGCAGCGTCGGCAGTGGCGATTCGGCCCTCTTCCTGGACACCCAGATTCTGGCCACGGTGGCCATCGGGTTTCTGGTGGCTGGCACCGTCCGGTCGGGATCCCGCTGGTTCGGGGCCGACATAATGGTCATCACGTCGGCCTGCATGCTGATCTCCTCACTCACCTACCGGGTGGCGTCGCCCCACGCCGATGTCGAGGGCTACAGCCACGGTGGCGGATCAATGGTGGCCATCGTGGCCAGCAT
>DPMC01000116.1:0-214 GCA_003541675.1 Acidimicrobiaceae bacterium
GCGGGACCCCTAGGGGTCCCGCTCTAGCGCGTTTTGGGCCTGGATGGGGTCGTGATGGTGGCCGAATGGGCATCAGCCGGGGAAGGACAGCGGGCGGAGACATGGGTCGCAGGTCACGCTGGGCTGCCGGTGTGGCGCCGCTAGCCTCGTCGGCCATGGCTCCCCACGGTGAACGCGATCGTGGCCCTCGAACCGGCGGTTCGGGAGGCGGTTC
>DPMC01000116.1:554-9386 GCA_003541675.1 Acidimicrobiaceae bacterium
CGGGGTGGTTCTCGGGGTGGATCGTCGGGCGGTTCCCGCGGTGGATCCGGCGGCGACTCCCGTGGTGGCCCCAGACGTGGCGACCGGCGATCGGGTTCCGCTAGCGGTTCCCGACCGGGAGGCCAGAGGCGTGACGGGGATCGACGTGGTGGCGGAGAAGCCGTCACGGATCGGCGTCGGCGTGGACCCGATGCGGCCGGCCCGACCACATGGGGTGGCGTGGCCCGTCGTGGAGCCGGGCGCCTGGAACGCGAGGAGCAGGAGGATCGTCCGGAGCGACGAGACCGGACGGCGGAACGAACGACCCGACCCAGACGCCCCGAGCCGGAACGGTCTGATCGTCTTCGTAACGAGGCGGCTGAGGCGGTGGCTCGTGGCGGGTCCAGGGGTGGATCGAAGCGGGGCCCAAGGGCGATGGAACGTTTGGCCCTGCCCGAGGCACCCAAGAGACTCCCCGACGCCGATCTCCTGCTTCGACGAGCACTAGGCGACCGGGCGGGCGGCAAGGCCCTCAATCGACTGGACGAAGCCGCCCGCGCCTTCTCCGACGATCGGTTCCAGGATGCCCGTCGCATCCTGAATCAGTTGGTGGAACGAGCACCAGAGGTGCCTGAGGTAATCGAGTTGCTCGGGCTCGTGCACTACCGCATGGGCCACTGGAAGGCGGCGACCAAGCGCCTCGAGGTCTTCCGTGAGATGACCGGAAGTACGGAGCAGCACCCTGTGCTGGCCGACTGCCATCGCGCTCAGGGCCGGTGGGACGACGTCCAGGTGCTGTGGGCTGAACTCCGTGATGCCTCCCCCAGCGGCCCGCTCGTCACCGAGGGCCGACTGGTGGCCGCCGGAGCACTTGCCGACCAGGGCCGTATAGAGGAGGGCCTCGCCCTCTTGGAGAAGGGTTGGCGGATCCCGTCGAGGGCCCGCGACCACCACCTCCGGCGGGCCTACGCGTTGGCCGACCTTTACGAGCGGTCCGGTGCCGAACCGCGGGCCCGCGAGTTGTTCATCTGGGTTCGGAATCATGACGCCCAGTTCGCCGACGTTGCGGCTCGGGTGCGTGCTCTTTCCTGAAGAGCGTTTGTTCCTGAAGTGCACTTTCCGGTGGTCGTGGGTTCCTCCAGGAGCGGGTTCTGAAGAGTCTGGCCTCCCAGTGAATTCGACCGTGACCGATGACCCGCCACGGCTCCCCAAGGGCCACGCGTGCCCCATGGTCGCGACGTAGGGTGATCCGGTCCCCGGGTTTTCGGTGGACCTTGGAGACCAGAGAATCACCAGACAGGAGCCACTCAGGTGGACATCGCATCCCTGCTCGGCGCTGACGCCGACGACCTACTCGGCCATCAGTGCCACACTATTTCCGCTGACCAGCTGACCACGCCGGGACCCGACACGGTGACCGACGTCTACGGGATCACGGATCGCTCGCCACAGGTCCTCCGTAACCTCCAGTCGCTTCTCGATCACGGCCGTCTGGCTGGTACGGGCCACGTCTCCATCCTTCCGGTCGACCAGGGCATCGAACACTCAGCGGCCGCGTCGTTCGCTCCGAATCCGGACTACTTCGATCCAGCGAACATCGTCGAGTTGGCTATCGAGGGTGGTTGCAACGCGGTGGCCAGCACCTACGGCGTCTTGGCTTCGGTGTCACGCCGGTACGCCCACCGCATCCCGTTCATCGTCAAGATCAACCACAACGAACTGCTGACCTTCCCGAACCAGTTCGACCAGGTCATGTTTGGTTCTGTCGACCAGGCCTTCGACCTCGGAGCGGCCGGGGTGGGGGCCACCATCTACTTCGGCTCGCCCGAGTCCACCCGCCAGATCCAGGAGGTCAGCGAGGCCTTCGCCCGGGCCCACGAACTCGGAATGTTCACGGTGCTGTGGTGCTACCTCCGCAACTCTGGCTTCAAGGTGGACGGCGTTGACCACCATGCCTCCGCCGACCTGACCGCCCAGGCCAACCACCTCGGCGTGACCATCCAGGCCGACATCATCAAGCAGAAGCTCCCGGAGACCAACGGTGGCTACCGGGCCCTGCCCGGTTACGGCAAAACCCACGATCTCGTCTACGACGAGTTGACCACCGACCACCCGATTGATCTCTGTCGCTGGCAGGTGGCTAACTGCTACATGGGACGGATCGGGCTCATCAACAGCGGCGGTGCCTCTTCAGGAGCCAGCGACCTGGCCGAGGCTGTCCGCACCGCAGTTGTCAACAAGCGGGCGGGGGGCATGGGCCTGATCAGCGGGCGCAAGGCATTCCAGCGCCCGATGGCCGAGGGTGTCGAGCTCCTCAACGCCATCCAGGATGTCTACCTCGACGAGTCGATCACCCTGGCCTAGGGCCGGGGGTCGGCGTCAGCAACAGATGTCCAGGGGCGGTTCGGAAACGATGGACCTGCTGCTGGTCGATCATCCGGCCGACGGGATCCGTCGACTGACCCTCAACCGGCCGGACAAGCGAAACGCGTTGAGTCATCCGCTACGGGGCGCTCTACTCGACGCTCTGGTGGCTGCCGATGTCGATGACTCGGTGAGGGTCACCGTCGTCAGAGGTGCAGGAAGCTGCTTTTCGTCGGGGTACGACCTGGGCGGGGGGAACGAGGGGCACGAACTTCCCTTCCCGACCACGCCCGGGGACGGCCAGTGGCCCCGCCACGTGACCGACGGATGGATGGGCATCTGGGACCTGGCCAAACCGGTCATCGCCCAGGTGCACGGCTGGTGTCTGGCAGGCGGGAGCGAGTTAGCAACCGGTTGCGACCTCGTCTACGTGGCCGATGACGCCCGGATGGGATATCCGGCAGTGCGATTCGGTGTGCCCGACATGCACTTCCACGCCTGGTTCCTCGGGATGCGAAAGGCCATGGAGATGATGGTCACCGGTGACTCGATCACCGGAACGGAGGCCGTTGAACTGGGCTGGGCCAATGCGGCCTTTCCGGTGGACGACCTCGATGAGGCCGTGCTCGAGGTGGCTGGCCGGATCGCCGCCATGCCGCCTGACGTGGTCCAGTTGAACAAGAGGGCCGTGCACCGGCAGATGGAATACATGGGGATGCGGGCGGGGATCCGTGCGGGCACCGAAATCTGTGCGCTGGGTGTGCACTCGGCATCGATGGCCCAGTTCCTCTCCGAGGTTGCCGAGTCCGGACTCACGGAAGCCCTGCAACAGCGAGACGAACCGTTCGGGGATTACCGGACGGGGGGCCCGACCCGGGGGCTTGAACCGTAGGTCTGACCTGGCATCCGGCCGGTCGTCGGGATCGGCACCTGTGACCCATTCAACGCCGGTCGGGGGCGTTGCATCGTGACCGCCCCGAAGGCCCGCGGTTAGGGTCCGTTCGAAGGCAACGACGCCCCGTGGAGGAAGCAACGTGACAGACATCGCGGAGGCCCCCTCGGCACCCGCCCTCGACGAGGTCATCATCCGGTTCGCCGGCGACTCGGGCGACGGGATGCAGTTGACGGGTGACCGGTTCACCAATGCCAGCGCCATGTTCGGCAACGACCTGGCCACGTTGCCGGAGTATCCGGCTGAGATCCGGGCTCCAGCCGGCACGATGGCCGGGGTCTCGGCGTTTCAGGTCCACATCTCGGACCATGACATCACCACCCCGGGCGACGCCCCCGACGTGCTGGTGGCCATGAACCCGGCGGCGTTGAAGTCGGATCTCCAGACCCTGGTTCCCGGCGGAACGCTGATCGTCAACCGGGACACCTTCGAGGAGCGGAACCTGGCCAAGGCCGGGTTTGACCACAACCCCCTCGAGGGCGACGACCTGGTGGGCTATCGGCTCATCGAGGTTCCCATGACGTCGTTGACCAAGGAGGCCTGTGCCGAGTTCGGCGTCAAACCCAGGGACGCCGACCGGTCCAAGAATTTCTTCGCCCTCGGCCTGTTGTCGTGGATGTACAGCCGCCCCGTCGAACCAACGCTGGACTGGATCGAGGCCAAGTTCGCTGGCAAGGACCTGATCATCGCCGCCAACCGGGCGGCGTTCAACGCCGGACACGCCTATGGGGAGACCGCGGAGCTGGGCTCCCAGCGGGTCATCGTGAAGGCAGCGCCCCTGGAACCCGGCACCTACACGAACATCAACGGCAACACGGCGTTGTCGTGGGGCCTGGTAGCTGCCTCCCAATTGAGCGGCCTGCCGCTCTACCTCGGGTCGTACCCCATCACCCCAGCCACCGACATCCTCCACGAGCTGTCCAAGCACAAGGCTTTCGGTGTGACGACCTTCCAGGCAGAGGACGAGATCGCGGCGGTCGGTGCGGCGATCGGTGCTTCCTACGGAGGCTCGCTCGGTGTGACGACGACCAGTGGTCCGGGTATGGCGCTCAAGGGCGAGGCCATGGGTCTGGCAGTCAGCCTCGAGTTGCCCCTGGTCATCGTCGACATCCAGCGGGGTGGTCCTTCGACCGGGCTACCCACCAAGACAGAGGCCGCCGACCTGATGATTGCCATGTACGGCCGCCACGGTGAGTCGCCCATGCCCATCGTGGCCGCCCGGACCCCGTCGGACTGCTTCGATACGGCCATCGAGGCGGCACGGATAGCGCTCGTCCATCAGACGCCGGTGATCCTGTTGTCCGATGGCTATCTGGCCAATGGGTCCGAGCCGTGGCGCCTGCCCGAACTCGACGACCTGCCCGACATCCAGGTCCGGTACGCCACGGAGTTCAACACGGTCGACGAGGACGGCAACGACGTGTTCTGGCCGTTCCTGCGCGGAGAGGACGGCAACCGACCGATCGCCCTGCCCGGTACGCCAGACCTCATGCACCGTCTCGGTGGCATCGAGAAGGAGGACGGTTCGGGCAACGTCAGCTACGACCCCGACAACCATGAGTACATGGTCCGCCTGCGCAACGACCGAATCGCGTCGATTCCCGTGCCCGATGCCGAGTTGGAAGAGGGCTCTGACGGCGACGCCGACCTGTTGGTGGTGGGTTGGGGTTCGACCTGGGGTGCCATCACCGGTGCTGCCCGCCGAGTGCGTGCCGCCGGCGGGAAGGTCGACCACGTCCAATTGACGCACCTGAACCCGCTGCCCGCCAATCTGGGCGACCTGCTCCGATCCCACCGCGGGGTGCTGGTACCCGAGCTGAACCTCGGGCAACTGGTTCGCATCCTGCGGGCCGAGTACCTAGTTGATGCCCGACCGTTGTCCAAGGTGAAGGGCCAGCCCTTCACAGCCGGAGAGATCCACATCGCCATCGGAGAAGCCATGGAGGAACTCTCCGGACCAGCAGGTGGATCGACCAACGAGGAGGTCGCCTGATGACTGACGTGATCATCGATCCGGCGGCCACCGTCGATGACGGACCGGCGCCTGAGACGAGCAAAGCCGACTGGACCAGCGACCAGGAGGTCCGCTGGTGCCCGGGGTGTGGTGATTACTCGGTCTTGACCGCCATCCAGCTACTCATGCCCGAGTTGGGTGTGCGCCGCGAGAAGACGGTCTTCATCTCGGGTATCGGGTGCGCGGCCCGGTTCCCGTATTACATGAACACCTACGGAGTGCACACCATCCACGGTCGGGCGCCCGCGGTGGCCACCGGTCTGGCCATGGCCCGACCGGATCTAGACGTGTGGGTTATCGGCGGCGATGGCGACATGTTGTCCATTGGCGGCAATCACCTCATCCACGCGCTACGCCGCAACATCAACCTGAACGTCCTGCTGATCAACAACCAGATCTACGGCCTGACCAAGGGCCAGTTCTCGCCGACCAGTCAGAAGGGCAAGGTGACCAAGTCGTCGCCCGTCGGCCTGGTGGCCCGACCCTTCAACCCGATCAGCGTGGCGTTGGGCGCCGAGGCGACCTTCGTGGCCCGCACGCATGACATGGACCGTCGCCACATGCAGGAGACGTTCCGTCGGGCTCACGAGCACGAGGGAGCGGCGTTCGTCGAGGTGCTCCAGAACTGCAACGTCTTTAACGACGGCGTCTTCGCGTCGATCACCAAGAAGGACGTGCGCGAAGACATGCTCATCGAACTGCAGCACGGAAAGCCGATCCTGTTCGGCTCCGAGAACCAGTACGGCGTCGCGCGGCGCCCCGAGGGTGTCGTCATCGTGGACGTAGCCGAGGTGGGTATCGAGTACGTGCTGGTGCACGACGAGAACATCCGGAATCCGTCGACCGCCTTCTCGCTGTCCCGGCTGGCCAAGACTCCGGCCACCCCCACCCCGATCGGGGTGTTCCGGGCCATTGACCGGGGCGAGTTCGCCTCGTCGGTCTCAGCCCAGATTCGCGAGGTCCAGGCTCAGGTTGGCCAGGGAGACCTCTCGGACCTGTTGCGGTCGCAGCCCACCTGGGACGTCTGAGGCCCCGAGTCCGCCATGGCGTGGGCACTGGACCTTGACGGCGTTGTCTGGCGGGGTACCGACGGGGTACCGGGGGCGGGTGAAGCAGTCCGACTCCTGCAGGATTCGGGTGAGCGCGTCCTATTCGTGACAAATAACTCGGGTCGGCCGGTTTCTGACACCGAAGACAAGTTGGCTGGTCTGGGAATCGACGCCATGGGTGGCGTGGTCACGTCGGGAATGGCCGCCGCCCGTCTGGTGGTCCCCGGAGAGCGGGTGCTGGGGATGTGTGGTCCCGGTTGCCGCGAGGAGCTCGAACGGGTGGGTGCCGAGGTGGTGCGGGACGGGATGGTCGACACGGTGGTGGTCGGCTTCCACGATGACTTCGACTACCGGGGCCTGACGGCCGCCGTGCAGGCGGTCCTAGGGGGCGCCCGACTGCTGGGCACCAACGATGACGTGACCTTCCCGGCCCACGACGGGTTACGGCCCGGAGCCGGCTCGTTGCTGGCCGCGGTGGTTGCCGCTACGGGGGCGACGCCCGAACTGGCGGGCAAGCCCTACGGGCCGATGTGTGAGCTGGTCCGCGATCTGGCAGACGCCGGGGACGTTGAAAAGGAGTCCGCTGGCACCGCGGAGACGGGCCACGTGATGGTGGGGGACCGGCCCGACACTGATGGGCGATTTGCCCGGGCGTTGGGCTGGCGTTGGTCTCTGGTCCTCTCAGGCCTGATCGGGAAGGACGATCTGCCGGTGGATCCCGATTCCGACACGGTGCACGACGACCTGCTCGCATGTGTCCTCGAGTACCTGGGTGAACGGGAGCGTCTGGGGTGAGTGCCCGCCGGCGTCTCGACCTGGAGCTGGTGCGACGCGGGTTGGTTGAGGGGCGAGGCGCGGCCCAGGACGTCATCGAGGATGGTCGGGTGACGGTGGACGGGGCGCCGGCCGATAAGGCGGCGCGCCTCGTGGATCCGGGGCAGGCCGTGGTCGTGACAGGAGCGCCGCCGAAGTACGTGTCCCGTGGTGGTCGGAAGTTGGAGGCCGCCCTCGACCGGTTCGGGATTGATCCGACCGGCCACCGGGTGGTCGACGTTGGGGCGAGCACCGGCGGCTTTACCGATTGCGTACTTCAACGTGGTGCGGTCTCGGTGGTGGCCATCGACGTGGGGCGGGGTCAGCTCCACCAACGGCTAATGGTCGATGATCGGGTGGCGGTCCACGAGCGGACCAACGTCCGGGGGGTCGACGGGACAGCCCTCGGCGCTCCGTTCGGGCTGCTGGTAGCCGATCTCTCGTTCATTTCGCTACGAACCGTGATGCCTGACCTAGTCGGGTTGGTGGCTGAAGGCGCTTCTCTGGTGCTGCTGGTAAAGCCCCAGTTCGAGGCTGGAAAGGCCGAGGTAGATCGGGGAAGCGGTGTGATCCGGGACCCCGAGGTCTGGTTGACGGTGCTCAAGGCGGTCGACGTTTCGGTTCGCGGGCACGCAGCGGCCATCATGGAGGGGATGCCTTCTCCGATCACCGGTGCCGATGGAAACGTGGAGTTCCTCGTGCACGTGCGCGCCGGCACAGTGGGAACGCCACTGGACGCAACAGGTCTGGTGGCTGAGGCCCTTCGATCCCGGGAGCAGGCGGTGGATCGCTGATGGCGCTCGTCGTGCTAGTCGTCCACGAGGAGCGCCCCGAGGCTGTAGCTCAGGCCGACGCTTTGGCTGCTGTCCTGGTGGGCGACGGCCATCAGGTAAACCGCTCCGACGATCCCGGCTTCACGACTACGGGTATGGATGACGCCACGGATCTGGTGGTGAGCCTGGGCGGGGACGGGTCGATCCTGCGGGCCGTCGACCTCCTGGATGGCCGGTCCGCTCCGATCCTGGGGGTGAACCACGGCGAACTGGGGTATCTGGCCACCGTGGAGCCCGCCGACGCCCACGCTTCGGTGGTTCGGGTATTGGCCGGCGAACACGATCTTGAGGAGCGGATGATGCTCAGGGTCGAGGTGTACCGGGCCGGCGCTTCGGCGACTGCCCCCGAGGTGATCGACCATGCCCTCAACGAAGTCGTCGTCGAGCGGAGTGCCGGCGGCCAGACCATCCGGGTGGGAGTATCTCTCGACGGCGAGTCGTTCACCTCTTACGCTGCTGACGGATTGATCGCCGCCACGCCCACCGGGTCGACGGCCTACGCCTTCTCGGCACGTGGACCAATCGTGGATCCGCTGCATCGGGCTATCCAACTGACGCCCGTGTCGCCCCACATGCTCTTCGACCGGACCCTGGTTCTGGAACCATCCACCGAAGTGGGCATGGAGGTTCTGGGCAGACGGGCCGCCACCTGCACGGTGGACGGCCGGTCGGTGGCCGACCTTGCTGGGGGAGATCGTGTCATGTGTACGGCTGCCGACAGGGTGGTCCGTCTGGTGACCTTCGGCCCCCGAGACCTCCGCGGCCTGCTGGTGAACCGTTTCGGGCTCGCCGACCGTTGAGAGTGAGACCCGCTGTCACACCCGTTGG
>DPMC01000024.1:0-2163 GCA_003541675.1 Acidimicrobiaceae bacterium
GGCGTCGATCCCCACCACGACGGCCTGATGCTCAAACCCGCCCTGGTGGTCGCCGACGGTGGCGTGATCCACCGGGACGTGTTCAGCCAGTACGGCCCGATGGCCACCTGGGTCCACGCCCTGTGGGTCGTGCTGCTCGGACCGACCCTCTGGGCAATCCGAACTGGCACAGCGCTGATGCTGGCCACTGCAGCCACGTTCTTCTTCGTCGCGTGGCGGCGTGCGTTCGGCCAAGGCGTCGCCCTGGTCGCGATCTCCTGCGCCTTCCTGCTCACACCGCATTTCAGTCCGGAGATTCCTCCGAATCCCTGGTCGGCGGATGTCGCCTTCCTGTTCGTTGCGCTGCTTGCCCTGGTGCTCACGACGAACTGGAGGCCGCCGTTCAGTCCGTTGTGGGGACCACTGACAGCCGGTGCTGTCGTTGGAGCCACGTTCTTGGCTCGGCTCAACGTCGGTGTTTTGCTTGCTGTCCTGCTCGGCCTGAGCGAACTCCTCAGGCGGCGGTTCAGGCGGCTCGCATTCTTCGTTGCAGGGTTCGCGGTGGTGGTCGGCCTCGCCGTACTGTCACTCGGGCTGGATGGAGCGCTGGACGAGTGGTGGCTGCAGTCAGTCGAGATGCCCCGTACCTGGTTGTCCAATGTCGCAGGGTCCTCAGGTGGGTTCTTCATCCGCCATCAGGTGTTCACGTTGGCGATCCCGAGTGCCGCCATTGTGCTCATGACGGTTACGGCGGTCGGTGGTGGTCTGGAGCGCTTGGTTGAGCGCAAAAACCTCGCCGTCCTGCGCGCTGCGTTCGCTGTCGTGATCCTCACCGTTGTCGCCGTCTACCACGTGGGTTGGTCTCTGCCCGGTTGGAACCGGTGGGATGCCAGTTGGGCGGTGATCGTGCTGACGATCGCTGCGGCGCCGTTCGCCCTCGGATGGTGGAAGGGCGGGAATGGTATTTCCGATGGAACCGGTGATCCGGACGAGCGGTTGTGGCTCTACGGGAGCATGTGGCTGGTCGGCCTCGCTGCTTTCGTTCAGATCTACCCAGTCGCTGGGCCGCGTTATCTCTGGTGGGCCACAGTCCCTGCGCTCGGGCCTGTTATCCACCTGCTTCGGCGCTTCACCCTTCCGGGTCCGCGGCGGGCTCTTGTCGGTGCGCTGGCAGTCGCCGTCTTGCTCCCCATTGCCGTGCAGCAGGCCTGGCAGACGTTGCACGAGGAGCGGGTCTCCATCCCGGACGTGCCGGTGCTCGAACACATGCTGATGAGCGTCGAGTATGCGCAGGCTCATTCCGCGAACCTCGAGTCCGTGCAGGCGTACCTCGAGAGTCACGGCCATCCCCCGGTCCTGAGCCTGTGCATGGACGGGCTCTATTCGACGTTGTCGCCAAACCGTGCGACGCCGGACCCGTACTTCGTGTTCTGGGCATTTCCTCAGGGGGCCTTTGACGATGCCGAACGAGGCCGGTTCATCATGGCGACTCGCCCGATCGTGTGGTGGTGCCCGCCGGCACCCGATCCGTATCTTCTGGCCAGGGGCTACGACATGCGTCTTCTGCCGGTTGATCCTGCAATCCAGGATGACCCGAGATTCGAGGCCTGGCCGATGTTGAGTCGAGTGCTCGTCCCGAACGAATGGGAGCCGTTGTTGGGTGAGCCCGATCTCGTGCCTGACGCCTATGACCCTGATCTCCACACCGCCGTCGAGCGGGCGTTGGAACACGGCCTTCTCGAGAGGATCGCACCGGGGAGCACCGTCGTGTTCACCCGGCGCAGCGCGCTCGTCGACGACAACGGATTTGTGCTCAAGCACTTTGAACGCGCACGAGATATCCGGTTCGTCGAGGCAGTGCCCGACGTGACGCAGGGCTGCGCTCAGGGACTTTGTGATGCGGGGGGACGCCCTCTGGTCGTTCTGGAGGTGCTCCCTTCAGGCGATCAGATGATTCTTGTGGCAGCCCCGATCCGCATGCTCTCGGCAGCAGGATCTGCGATCGTCGATGTGTCTGAGTCGCACCTCTTCGGTCCGGCTGACCGGGTGCCACTCTGCGACTTCCCTGCGACCGTCGATCGGCCGCTGGAAGGTCTCGACGGTGCCGAAGGGTGGTCGCTGCGCCACTGCTCCTCGGGTCCTGAGACCGCATTGGCAGAGTTCGTGTCGTGGGTGGCGGACGGT
>DPMC01000024.1:2522-2933 GCA_003541675.1 Acidimicrobiaceae bacterium
GTGTTCGCCTCCGATCGACGAGGAACTGGCTGTGTTGGCCGACGGGGCGTTGGATGCGGGCCTGTTCGACGGGGTCGGGGCGTCGTCGACGGTGGTTTTGGGCGATGTTGAGGCGTGGCGGGATGGGGCGGGGTCATACCTGGAGGATCGGGTCGAGACTGCGGGTGTGCGGTTCGTGGGCGAGATCCCGGTTGAGGCGGTGGGGTGTGGTGAGGCGGCGTGGTGTGACGCCGAGGGGCGGCGCCTGTACGTGTTGGACGTGGTCGACGGTGCGGAAGGCCCGGTGCTGGTGTTGGCGCCGGTGGGGAACATCGACTCCGAGCATGGGCAGACGGTGATCGTGTTGGGTCATGTGCGTCTGGCGGGTCCGGCGGATCGGACGCCGTCGTGTGACCTGGCCTCCGGGATGCC
>DPMC01000104.1:0-1971 GCA_003541675.1 Acidimicrobiaceae bacterium
GGTGGACGCTAGATTCGTCCCGTGCCCGCCGAGAAGGACGAGACCGAGGAGACCCAAGGGTCTCCACGCAGCCGGTCGGTTTGGACTGATGACCTTCTGGCCCGGGCGAAAGCCCGGTCAGCCGGAAACGCCGAGCCTCCCCAGCCGGTCGGAGAGTCGAAAACAACCGGTGACCGGGAGAGTCCGATGAGCGAACCGCTGTCCGACACGACCGGTCGTCCGACACTGGTGACTCGCGCCGACCTTGCCGATAAGGCGGCTCCCGGCGCTCTGTCTGACTCACCGTTTTCCGACACGTTCGTTGTGCCAGCGGACTCACCGCACTCGGCACCTCCGCCGCCGGTGGATCTGGAGCTTCCCGGCGCCGGAGCGGGGGCACGCCGGGCACTGATCGAGTGGGGATCTGTCCTCGCCGGTGCGTTGATCCTGGCAATCGTGGTACGAACCTTCCTGTTCGGGGCCTATTACATCCCGTCGCCCTCCATGGAGCCGACGCTCTCAAAGGGGGATCGGATCATCGTGAACAAGGTGAGTTATCGCCTGCACGATGTGAACCGGGGCGACCTGGTGGTCTTCCACCCCGCCAGAGGGGCGACGACAAACGGTATCGACGATCTAATCAAGCGGGTGATCGCACTGCCGGGCGAGACGGTTCGGTTTGATGCGGGACGGGTGACCATCGATGGCGGGCTGCTCCTGGAGCCATACCTGACAACCCCCGACATGACCGCGGGAATGGGCGTGGTGCCCTGGTGCGTCTCGGAAGTGAGCAACCAGTGCACCGTGCCCGCCGACCACGTGTTCGTGATGGGTGACAACCGGGGCAACTCACGGGACAGCCGATTCTTTGGACCCGTCCCGATCAGCGCGATCACCGGCAGGGCGTTCGTGCGGGTCTGGCCACCCGGGAGCCTCGACAGACTCTGAGGGCCCTAGGGGACCGGTATCAGGAGTCTGGGTGAACCCTCCGAAGGCCATCCACTAGTCGGTCTACGTGGTCGCCGTAGATGGCGTCGAGCTCCAGGTTCACCAGACGGTCGATTTGCCGGCGATGCTGGGCGTCCCAACCGAAGCAGGCAAGGCCGAAGCGCCGGAACAGCGCAACCAGTCCGGTAGACCAATCCGACTCGGGAAGGTTGATCCCGTCTACGCCGGAAGCCGCCAGGTCGACCGCATGACGTTCAAGGGAGGTGTTGATCCGGTTGACGCTGGTGGAGTGCACGAGGCGTACCTGTGAGTCAAGGTCTTGCCAGGTCGCTAACAGGGCTTGGTCGGGGTGGCAGAGCCAGAGGCGGGCAGTTCCGCCGTACTTGGCTGCCAGACGAATAGTGGGGGCGGCGGCCATCGGGTCCTTGATGTCCAGTGAGACAGGTAGGTCTGGATCGATCTCTGTCAGGAGGTCGGCCAGTGTCGGGAGGTTCTCAGGCAGCTCGGTGACATCCAACGACGAGATGTAGCGCCGCCTTGGACGCCGGCCCACCCGGCCGTCGTGGTGGAGCACCGGGATCCCGTCGAGTGTGCACCACACATCGCTCTCTAAACCGGTTGCCCCGAGACGGACGGCCAGTCGAAAGGCATCCAAGGTGTTCTCCGGGGCGTGGGCCCTACCGCCCCGATGAGCGAAGAGAATGGGCTGGACGATGCGCACCGGAACATCATGGCGGGCATCGGTGCCTCCGTGGGCGACGCCTAGGCTCGGTCCCTATGGGCAATCTCGGGAGCGGCGAACTCCTCGTCATCCTGATCCTCGGCCTGCTGGTGCTCGGGCCCTCCCGGTTGGGCGTGGTAGTCCAACAGGTGGGCCGGGTCGTCGGCCAGCTCCGACGGATGGCTGGTGGGTTCCAGGAGGAGCTTCGCGACCTAGTGGAAGACCCGTCGATCGAAGCTCTGGCGCGTGAGCGCGGGCACCGTGTAACCGGAGGACAGTCATCAGTTAACGGACCTCTAGATGACGGGTCCGTTGATGACGGG
>DPMC01000104.1:2350-4508 GCA_003541675.1 Acidimicrobiaceae bacterium
GTTGATGACGGGGAACCGTTGACCGGTGGCTGACGTCGACGGCCGAATGCCCCTGGTCGCCCACCTCGAGGAGCTACGAAACCGCCTCCTCCGGTCGGTGGCCGCCGTGCTGGTCGGAACGGTTGTCTGCTGGGTGCTGTACCCGCAGATTCTGCACCTCCTATTGGAGCCCTACTGCCGTCTCCGTGAGGGCCTGGCCGACCCGGCCATGTTCGGCAATGGGTGCGAGTTGTTGGTGACTGACCCCCTTGAACCATTCGCCGTGAGGATGATGGTGGCCGGATACGGCGGCGTGGGTCTTGCCATGCCGGTGCTTCTGTGGCAGTCGTGGCGTTTCATCGCGCCCGGCCTCCATACAAGGGAGCGCCGGTGGGCCATTCCGTTCGTGGCCAGTGGATTGCTGCTATTCGTCGGAGGCTGTTGGCTGGCTTACTGGAGTATTCCCAGGGCATTGGACTTTCTCGTGGGGATCGGAGGCCCCGACCTGGTAAGCGTTTTCTCGCCGGCCAGGTACCTGAGTTTCGTGGTGAAGATGACGCTGGCCTTCGGTATCGGATTTGAGTTTCCCCTGGTGCTGGTGTTTTTGCAGCTCGCCGGCATCCTGACTCCGGCCGCGTTGCGTCAGGCCCGCCGCTACGCCGTGGTCGGGATCGTGGCGTTGGTGGCGGTCCTGACTCCCAGCGGCGATCCGTTCACCCTCATGGTCCTGTCGGTACCGATGCTGCTGTTCTACGAAGTGGCCATCCTGATCGGCGCGCTACGAAACCGCCGGAGGGCGGAGTGACCATCGATCGTGGATTCACACTGGATCGCTTCCAGGAGGAGGCAATCGCTGCCGTGGATGCCGGGCGCTCGGTTCTGGTGGCAGCTCCGACATCGAGCGGCAAGACAGTGGTGGCCGAGCATGCCGTCGAGGCAGCGCTGACAGCTGGCCGTCGGGCGTTCTACACGACACCCATCAAGGCCTTGTCCAACCAGAAGTTCCGTGACCTGGGTGAGATGTTTGGACTGGACCGGGTGGGTCTGATGACCGGTGATCAGGTGGTGGCGCCCGACGCCTCGGTGGTCGTGATGACCACCGAGGTCCTTCGCAACATGCTCTACGCCGGGAGCAGAGCCACGGACGACCTGGCCTGGGTGGTACTCGACGAGGTGCACTTTCTGGAAGACCCGTACCGGGGGGCGGTCTGGGAGGAGGTCCTCCTACATCTGGCGCCGACCGTGGGCATCGTGGCCCTCTCGGCCACCGTCTCCAACGCCGCCGAGTTAGGCGACTGGGTGACGTCGGTACGAGGGCCGACCGACGTGATCGTGGAGACCCGGCGTCCAGTCCGTCTCCGGGCTCACTACCTGGTGGCGGAGCGTGGTCGCCATGGTGCGAGCCGGAAGGTCCATCGGACAGCTCTGCTGGTCAATGGCGGCAAGCCCAACCCGGTCGGGCGGCGCTTCGATCAGAATGGTCGCTCCTCCGGGGGCCAGTCCGGCGGCAGGCACCGTGGCCGGGGGAGGAGTGGACCCTGGGTTCCGCCTCGGCGAAACGAGGTGGTGTCCGAGTTGGCGGGCGCCGACCTGCTCCCGGCAATCCACTTCATCTTCAGTCGAGCCGGTTGTGACGAGGCCCGCGACACCGTGGTCCGCGACGGCCTGGTTCTCAACGATGATCGCGAGGCGGAAGCCGTCGACGCTCACATCGCTGAGCGCCTGGAGTCGTTGGGGGAATCGGACCGGGCGGCATTGCGAGTCGACCATTGGGCCGATGTGCTACGTCGGGGCATCGCATCCCATCACGCTGGCCTTGTACCCATCTTTAAGGAAGTAACCGAGGAACTCTTCGTCGCCGGTCTCGTGAAACTTGTCTACGCCACCGAGACACTGGCCCTCGGGGTGAATCTCCCGGCGCGTTCTGTGGTCATCGACCGCCTCACCAAGTTCACCGGCGAGACCCACGAGGTTCTGACGCCCGGCCAGTTCACACAGCTGACGGGACGAGCCGGACGGCGTGGCCTAGACGTCGAAGGCCATGCGTTGGTCTGCTGGTCACCCTTCGTGCCCTTCGATCGCGTGGCCGGGCTGGCCGGCAGCCGGGACTTCGTCCTTCGATCGGCGTTCCGGCCGACCTACAACATGGTGGCCAACATGGTCGAGGGCCGGACACGGG
>DPMC01000200.1 GCA_003541675.1 Acidimicrobiaceae bacterium
ACCCCCGACCACCACCACGGCACCAACCACCACCACCCCCCCGACCACCACCAGGCCAGCTCCGCTCCCCTGGCCCTCCGACGTCGGCACTAGTCGATTCGGCGTCCTCGGACAGTCCTTTGACGTTGCTGGGGGTTGGATCCGACCCCATCCGGGGATCTTCCTACGTTCCGAGATTGAGGGCGCCCAGCACAGCCGGAACTGGGGCATGGCCGACTGGCACGTGCAGCGTTGGCAGGCAGACCGTCTGGCCATCATTGGCACGATCTGGCCATTCGTTGACTGGGACCAACGGAGCTGTCACGGATCGGACCCCGAGGTTCGACCCGTGCTCTGGGAGCTGCCCACCCGACTCTTCGCACCGTGTGACGACGAAGCCTTCGTGGCCTGGCTCTCCGACGTGGTCGAGCGCTATGACGGCGACGGTATCGATGACATGCCCAACCTCGCCTACCCGATACGCCACTGGGAGGTGGCCAACGAACCGGCGATGCAGGGAGGTCACGGCCACTTCTTCCAGGGCTCATCTGCCGACTACCTGACCATGCTGCGTCTGGCATCCGACACGATCAGGGCGGCTGATCCAGAGGCTGTCGTCCTCACCGGAGGCCAGGCCGGCATGCAGCCTGATTTCGTTGACTTCTGGCGCCCGGTCCTCGAGTCCGCTGGGAACACGTTCGATGTGGGGAACATCCACTCCATCGGATCGGACCAATCCTTCTTTAGTGACGACTACCGAGGCTTCCTTGACGAGACCGGCCATTCGGACAAGGGCTTCTGGGTTACCGAAGCACTGGTTCCCACAGCACCCGGACCGGGCGAGATGGCACCTACCCGCGACCAACTAGCCCAGAACACGATGACCGGCTTCGTCACGGCACTGGCCGATGGGGCATCGCGTATCTTCAACGTCGGCCCACACGACCCCACCGGCGGACCAGGGCCCGAGTCGGACGCCGCGTACCTACTCTTGGCCCGCACGGTCTCCGACTTCACGTCAGCCACATGGACCTCAAACACTTCGGTGCGCTTCGAGATGCCCGACGGTCGAGTCGTCCATGTCCTATGGAACGGCGCCAACCTGCCAGCATCGATCGTTGGCACTGTCGAGACCGCCACCTACGACGGCATCAGCGGTTCGGCCGACGCCACCACGTTCACGGCGGACGTCCCGACACTGGTGACGGTCAACCCGTAGAGACCCATCCCGGAGCGGTGGCGAGCGCCTCCTCGGCTACCCGGGCCCCTTGATCGAGTAGTTCGGGTACCAACTCGAACTCAAAGTCGGGAGCATCGTCCACCGTTGGCAACTCCACGTGCAGCACGTCGAGGTCGGTGGGTACGTCCAACCACTGCTGACGGGTCAGTTCGGCTGCGGCAGCCCGGACGCCGACCATCATCAGAGAGAGCGCCGTCTGCTTGGTGGCCGGGGTGAACTTGGCTGCAACGTCGAGCACGACCATCCGGGTCGGCGCCAACGAAAGAGCTCGCCGTAGTGGGATGTTGGACACCACTCCGCCATCGAGGTGCAGCGTGCCGTCGCCGAGGTCCACGGCTGGAAGCACCCCTGGGACGGCAGTGGTCGCACACAACAGATCCACCAGCGGCCCACTGGTCCACCACGTGACCTGCCCGGTGGAGGCGTCGGTGGTCCCCACGTGGCACGGCACGGCAGCCTGAGACAGATCCTCCATCGGCACGTGGTCGGCGATCAGCGCCCGCAGACGGTCGCCGTTATCGAAGCTGGGGCGACCGCGCACGATGGCGGCTACGTTGCGAACCACGCTCCCCCGGATGGGACGACGGTCGGCGACGTCGCGCCACACGTCCTCCAGGCGTCGAGCCCGCTCAACCGTCGGCCCTGCAGCCAGAAAACTCCCGTTCAACGCCCCCGCTGAAACGGCCACCACCGCGTCGGGCACGATCCCACGCTCAATAAGGACCCGCAGCATCCCGGCCTGTGCCGCCCCCCGAACCGACCCCCCCGACAGGACGAACACGGTGTTGGACGAATCGGTGTCAGCCGAGACCCCGGGCGCGCCCGACCGCCGCCAACTCTTGAGGAAGCGGAATCGAACCATGCACCGACGGTAGTGGCCGATCGATACCAACCCGCTGGTGGTCATCCTATACGCCAGCCGGCATGTCACTAAAGTCTGACAATGTCCGAAACAGTGGACCTCCGCACCGCATGGACCGCCTTCTGCGACCGTCTGAAGGACGGTGCTGACGTAGTCCTGGACCTCGACCTACCCATCGACGAGGCGGATCGCGCCGAGGGTCTCCGGGCCCTGCTACGACGGCTGTCCAGCGAGGTGAGCCGGGATCTGGAGGGCGGCGGCACCTCCTACCCGGAACTGGCCTGGGTCCATCCCTTCAAGAACGGACAGGACAACCCCGACGGGCTGTACCAGATAGCGTCGCTCGACCTATCCCGCACCTACCGCCTCTCGGGAACTGTCGGTTCGGTCCGGTACCTCGGCATCACCGCCATGACGACCGACTTCTCGGCGGGTGCCATCGAACAGTTCCTGAACCTCAATGGAGACGAGTTGCCCACCGACGTCGACGGACGGTTCTCCATCGCCTTTGGCGCCGGCCCTCCCCCTGAGCCGGCCATCGGCGAGGCACCCGACGGCGCCTGGTTCGAACTCCCTCCGCGACGCTGCAGCCTCCTCGTTCGCCAGTTCTTCTCCGACTGGGAGGACGAGGTTCCCGCCGACCTGCACCTCGAGTGCACCGACCCCGGGCCGTCGACCAGTCGACTGGAACCTCGCGAGTTGGCGCCATACCTGGTCCGCATCGCCGACCAGGTGGTCGAGATGACGGCCTTCTGGGCCCGGTTCGGTGCCTCCCACCTGGAGCGCGAGGAGGTGAACGGGTTCGACCACATCCAGTCAGCCCAAGGGAGTGCTTCCAATCTGGGTGGAAGCGTCGACCAAGGCTACGGCCAGGCCTGGTACCGAGTGGGCGAAGACGAGGCCCTCCTGTTGGAGGTAAAGATCCCCGACTGCGCCTACTGGGAGATCCAACTGGGT
>DPMC01000254.1 GCA_003541675.1 Acidimicrobiaceae bacterium
ACCGTGCCCGCCCGTCCATCGTCGTGCCGAACGGGCCATCATGGCTCCGGCTCTCCTCCACCCAAGAGGCGATCGAGGCTTGGAGGTCCACCAGGTCGGTGGCCGAAACAGCGCCATCCATCATCACGTAACCGTCGGACCAGAAGGCTGTCACCTGCTCGTCGGTGAGTGGTAACGCACCAGAAGTGCTCATGGTGGAGATCCTCTCATTCGATTCCGCGTTCGTAGTGCTCCATGGGCATCGGGTCTGCGCGGAGATCCCGAATGGCCTGTTGCACGTCGGTGATTGCCGCCTCGAGTCGGTCAGCCGCCCGCTCGTTGTCGATACCAAACGGTAGGTCATCGACCAGCTTCTGCAGTCTGCCGACTCCTCGCCAGGCGGCGTGCCGGGTCCACTCGGTCGCCAACAGGGCTGGATCGTCTACACCGACAAGATCGCGTGAGCGAGACTGATCGTCACAGCTGCGGTCAAGAGACACGTAGCCGTTGACCATTGTGATGCGCTCGGCCGCCGAGTCCAAGGGTGCACCACGATGTACAACCATGTTGCCGTGCAGGGCGATGGCCCATCCGGGGCCTGGGAAGTCGGGAACCAGCACCCGATCGGTCGGGGGACGCTTTCCGGCCGCGGCAAGTGTCGCGGCGTCGTGCTTCGTCCCCAGAAAGATCTCGAAGCGACCCCCCGGGAGGGTCGTCGGATCGCTGACCATCATCACGTAGTCCAGAGCCAGGGTGTCGTGATGCCACTTGTCGACAGCGTCTCCCAAGCTGGCGGGTTCGTAGTTCAGGTGCCCGAGGTGAAGCGGCATGGTGTGGGGTGCCACGGCCGTGCCGTACACCTCCGCCATCATCTCAGTGACTTCTGATGAGAGGCACAGGTCCCGAAGCCACCGTGACCGGTAGCAGCCACCACGGACCATGTTCTCGATGCGATCTCGGGCGTTGGTCTGGAACGCTCGTAGTCGGCGGGCCGTGTCCAGTAGGACCGCCGCTCCCTCGTCGGACAAAATGCGGAACGGCGTCGAGAAGGCCAGCGGGGTGGCCGTCGTGGCGATCTCATCAAGTTGATAGCCGAGATCGGTCAACATAGTGACGCCGGTGGGTGGCCGGATGTCCAGGTGGAGCGTCGGATCGAACGCCAGCTCGTCGCCTAGCCACTCGTACCCATCGGGTTGGACCTCGGGAAATGGAACCGCTACTGGCATCTTCTGGTCCCCTCAATGCTTTCGCATTCTGATCGGGCATTCACCCCTCCGAACCGGAGCTGCGAATCATGGACCACGCTCAGAGGTGCTGCAAAAGCCGGCGGGCGTCCAGTAGGGCTGAGGCCACGTCACGACTGGCCACACAGTCACCCACTCGATAGAGCAGGTAGCCACCGTCTGTTCCTGTGAACGCAGGTTGGGCCCGACCTCCAATCAGCGCCTCCAGGTCCACCACGCCATGGTTAGCGGAGGCTTCTCTTAGCGCCATATACAGGTCCTCGTCGGGCGCCACCCCGTGCTCGACAACCACGGCGTCCACCGCCCGGTTTGCCTCCACCCGGGTGTACTCGTTGCGCATCACCGCCTGAAGAGATCCGTTGTCGCTCGATTCCACCGCCACTAGACGATGGTCGGACGTCATCGTCACGCCACCCTCGTAGAGCATCCGCAGGTACGCAGGCCCTAGCGGTGTGGCCAGGTCCAGGCCGACATGCCGATCAGGCGTCACCACTTCGATGTCTGACACCCCGAGGAGCTCGGCCATTTCGACCAGGAACTCGACGACGGCTAGACCCCGTTCGGCACCATGGTCGTCGTACACCAGCACCCGGCCTTCCGGTCGGGCCGAGCCACCCAACACGTCCCATGCCGTGCACACCAGGTCTGCACCCACCTCCAGATACGAGACCTCAGGCGACCCACCCGTGGCCACAATCACAACGTCGGGCACCTCAGCCAACACGTCGCTTGCATCGACCGGTGTGGACAGCCGAACCTCAACGCCGGCCAGCGCCACCTCATTGACCAGCCAGTCCAAGAGACTGGCCACCTCGCGCTGACGCTCACACGCCCGTGCCATCAGTGCCAACTGCCCCCCAAGCCGATCTTGTGCCTCGAACAGAACCACCGTGTGGCCCCGCTCGGCAGCAGTTCGTGCTGCCTCTAGGCCACCCGGACCACCACCCACTACGACGACCCGACGACGATGACCATCAGATCGCACTACCAACTGCGGCACCGTCCCCTCACGACCGGTAGCGGGATTCTGGATGCACACCGAGTCCAGTCCAAGATGTAGTCGATTAATGCACAGCGACGCCCCCACGCAGGCGCGGATTCGCTGTGGCTCACCCCGCTCCAGTTTGGCCACCAGATGGGGATCAGCGAAGTGGGCCCGAGTCATTCCCACCAGGTCCACGGCACCGGACTCCACGGCGTGTCTGGCCGTGGCCGGGTCGATGATCCGGGTCGCGTGCAGGAGCGGCAGGTCGGTTGCCGAGCGCACGGCCGCGGCCACCGGTAGGTACGGCGCCAAAGGTGTCCCAGCCGGCGGGATGGCCCGCGACAGGCCTTGGTCAGTGGCAAGTGCCGGTCCAGCCACGTTCAGGAAGTCCAGCAGGCTTGATCCGGCGAGGCGCACAGCGATGGCGCAGCAATCCTCCTCATCAAGGCCCCCGATCTGATCCTCGGTGCCCAACATCCGTAAGCCCACCAGGAGCCGCCCGCCGACGGCCTCCCGGACGGCCTCCAGCACCTCGATGGTGAATCGCAGCCGATTGTCCAGCGAACCGCCGTAGCCGTCGGTCCTGCGGTTTACCAAGGGCGACCAGAACTGGTCCAGGAGGTGGCTGGTGGCCAGCAACTCGATCCCATCCAGCCCACTATCGGCGACGCGTCGGGCAGCGGCAGCGAAGTCAGCCACTACCCGAGCCAGGTCCCACGGTTCAGCCTCTTTGGGCCAGAACCGATGCATGGGTTCCCGGATGGGCGATGGGGCAATGGTGGGCAGCCAGTCCCCATCATTGGAAACATTGCGGCGCCCCATGTGAGTCAGTTGGCACATGATCGCCGTCCCGTGTGCGTGGACCCGCTCAGCCATCGCTGCTAGGGGGTCGACGACGGCATCGGTGGCAAAATTCAACTGACCCCACAACGACGCCGAGTCGACCGAGACGTTTGATGACCCACCAATCATGGTCAGTCCGATACCGCCCCGGGCCTTCTCCTCGTGGTATCGGACATACCGGTCGCTGGGAGTGCCGTCGACGTTGTAGCCCGGTGAATGGCTGCTAGAGAAGATCCGGTTTCTCAGGCGCAACCCCGCCAAGTCGAATGGTTGAAGTAGTGGGTCGGTCACGGGCCAGAAGGCCTAGTTGAGTCCACGGCGTAGATCCCACGGGACCTTGAGCGAGGCGTAACCCACAAGGTCAGAAATATCACGAGTAGGCCTCATCAGGGAACAAAGCATCGAGGACGGCGTCCACACAATCTTGAATAGGTTGACCAGTGTCGATCCGTAAGTCCGGCGAGATAGGCGTCTCGTATGGCGCCGAGATACCACTGAAGTCGGGGATCTCCCCCGCCCGGGCCCGGGAGTACAGGCCCTTGACGTCCCGCTCCTCGCAGACCTCCAGCGGCGTGTCTACGAAGACCTCGGTGAAGGTTCCGTCTGGGTGCAGGGCCCGCACGGCCTCCCGGTCGGCGCGGTAGGGCGAAATAAATGCGGTGAGCACCACTAGACCGGCATCCTGGAACAGCCGGCACACCTCACCGATCCGGCGGACGTTCTCGGTTCGGTCGTCGGGCGAGAAGCCGAGGTCACGGTTGAGGCCCATACGGACGTTGTCTCCGTCCAGGACATATGCGGCCACACCGCGGGCAATCAGGGCTTCCTCTACGGCGAAGGCCAGCGTGGACTTGCCGGAGCCGGACAGG
>DPMC01000081.1:0-3900 GCA_003541675.1 Acidimicrobiaceae bacterium
CCTTGGTGACATCGGCACCCATGTCGGCCAGCAGCATCGTGCAATACGGTCCGGACAGCATCCAGGTCAGATCGAGGATGCGGATGCCGACCAACGGCCCGGCCGCCTGATGCGGTGCCGTCATCGACCGGCCAGTTTGGTCGCCACCCAATGCTGGATGTGGTGCGATCCGTGTTCGCTCAGCTCGGTGCGTTCGGCGTCGACCATCAGCCGCCCGTGACCGAAACCGCGGCTGTGCAGTCCACGCTGCACTCCTTCGCACACCGCCACGTCTTCGGGTTGGGTGTTCTCGGCCCGAAACCGGAACAGCTCTCGGTGATGCTCAGTCGGCTCGGCGTTTGGCAAGTACCAGTTCTCGACGAACTCACAATGATCGGCGTCCACGGGTCGCCACTGCGAAGTCATGATGTAGCCACCGTGCACGATCTGGATCCCCAGGTTTGGCAACACCGTCCAACTGGCCTGTTCGTCGCTGTCGATGTGGGCGTTGGCGGCCGCCGCCTGGGTCTTCTCATCCCGCAGCTTCATACGCTGGCGCTGGTAGAGCGGGTTGAGTTCGATACGGAACGTGGTGAAGTCGATGAACTCGGCCGCCAGCGGCGGGTGCACGATCGCGCAGTGGTAGCACTCCGACCAGTTCTCCACCGGGATCTTCCAGTTGCACTTCATGATGTGGCTGTCGGTGTGGGCGAGCACGAGTGCTTCCGGCTCTGGTACGAACGCTGCTATCTCGGCTTCGAGCCCTGCCGCCTGCTCGGCAAGGGGTGCGGCGTCGAGGTCGAGGTTGACGAACACCAGTCCCGCCGTCACCTCCACTCCGACGGTGCTGAGGCCGTGCTCGGCAGCCGAAAAACCACTCACATTGTCGGAGTTACGAACTTTGACCAAAGTGCCGTCGAGGTCGAATATCCAGGCGTGATACGGACACACGATCCGGTTGACGTGACCCGAGTCGCACAGCAGATCGTGCCCTCGATGGCGACACACGTTGTAGAACGCACCGATCGACCCGTCCTCGGCTCGAATGACGATGATGTTCTGCTCGAACACCGATGTCGTGAAGTAGTCGCCCGGTTCTGCCACCTCCGAGACGTGACCCACGAAAATCCAACTGCGAAAGAAGATCTCTTCGCGCTCGAGGGCGACCACGGCCGGATCGGTGTAGAAGCGGGCCGGTAGCGAATTCGAGTTGGCCGCGTCGCCGGTGAGGCCGTGCTCGAAAGGATCGAGTCGCGTATCGGTCATGGAGCGTCCTCGCCATCGTCGCCGGCTCCGCCCGCGAAGGCTTCAGCATCGGCGTACGGGAACCACCAGAAGTCCTGTGGCTCGCAGTCGGGGTCGATCCACACCAACTTGGTCGACCGGAAGGTCTCCAGGCCTTCATTGCCGAGCTGACGCCCGAGCCCGCTGGACTTGGTGCCACCGAAGGGGCCGGCGTCGTTGTCGAGCAAAGGTGCGTTGATCCACACCATCCCGCCGTCGAGCTCCTCAGTGGCGCGCATCGCCTCTTTCATGTTGGTCGTGTACAGACAGGCGCCGAGGCCGAACATCGAATCGTTGGCGGCAGCCAGCGCCTCATCGAAGCTGTCGACCTTGCAGATGGGGGCGGCGGGGCCGAAGCTCTCGTTGCCGAAGATGTCCATGTCCGGCGTGCAGTCCGTCAGGATGGTCGGCTCGACGAACCAACCCTTGTCCTGACCGTCCGGCCTTCCGCCACCGAAGGTCAGGGTCGCGCCTTGATCCTGCGCTCTGGCTAGCACGCCCTCGTAGCGCGTGCGTTCCTTTTCGGCCACCATCGGGCCCATGTCGACGGCGTCGAGGCCGTTGCCGACACGCAAGGCTCTGGCGTGGGCGGCGAGCCGTTCGACGAACTCGTCGTGCACGTCCTCGTGGACGAAGAAGCGTTCGGCCGACACGCAGATCTGGCCGCAGTTCATGTAGGCCGCAAAGGCGGCGCCGCGGGCCACGACGTCTATCGGGGCCGACGGCATGACGATGAAGGGATCATTGCCAGACGTCTCGATGAGGGTCGGTTTCATCATCTGCCCGCACGTGGCCGCGATGGCCCGGCCGGTCGGCACGCTGCCGGTGAATGCCACCATGTTCGTGCTCTCGTGCTCGACAAGGCGCCGCCCCGCTTCTCCCGCCCCTGTGACGACCTGAAAGAGCCCGGGCGGCAGATGCTTGTTGAACGCTTCGGCAAACAGCAACGTGGTGATCGACGTGTACTCCGAGGGCTTGGCGATGACCGCGTTTCCTGCGGCCAACGCGGCGGCGCCCTCCCATGCCAACAACGTCATCGGGTAGTTGAACGGCTGGATCGAGACGACCACCCCGAGGGGCAGCTTGAGGGTGTAGTTGAGATGACCGGCGACCGCGTTGCCCATGACCCGTCCCATGTCGTTGCGGCCAATCTCGGCGTAATAGCGGATGGCCGACACCGACCAGTCGACCTCGTCGGCCGATTCCTTGTACGGCTTGCCCATCTCGCGGGTGAGAGCTTCGGCCAGCGGGTGTTTCATGGCGGCGAGGTCGTTGGCGATGTCGTGCATCGCCTCGGCACGTTCAAGCCCGCTCAACGCCCACCAAGCGGCCTGAGCGGCGTGGCCCGCGGCGACCGCTTCATCGATCTCGTCGACGCTGGTCTCGGCCAGTTCGGTCAGCACCGCTTCGGTGGCGGGGTCGATGACGTCACGGCCTGCGGTGGCGTCGCTACGACGGAACTCGCCGTCGATGAGGACGGTCCGGTTGTAGTCGGTGAAGGTCTGCAGTCCACTCATGGGTTCACTTCCTGGGTTCGGGTCGAGGCGGAGCTAGCGGTGTCAAGTCGCTGGGCCTATCGGTTGGAGAGGCGGGCAGTGGTTCAGTGAACCGGCCTTCGGTGGCCCGGCGGAGCGTCCCCGCTTGCTCGGCGAGCCGGGCTTCTGGGTTGAGACGACGACCGAGGAGGTCGACCCGCAGTCCGGTGGTGTTGATTGTCGGGATCCCGGCTTCCGCTAGGCCAGCGAAACGCGAGGCTAGGGCCTCCTTCTTACGGACCTGGTGGGGTTGGAGCTCGTCGAACTCACGGGGGTCTATCGGCCTACCGAGCACCAGGGCGCCAGCTTCCACTGCTGACCGCACTAGGGCCTCGCCAGTAGGGGTGCGGACGATGATCCCGTTGAAACCCTCGTCATCGCCCGTTGGGGCCCCACCGGGCCAGACGTCGGCGGCTGCTATGTCGGCCGCTTCGCCAAGGGCGTCGGGGCAGAACTTGCAGCGGGTCTCAACCTTCCAGCCGGCCTCGTCTTCCCACATCTCGAGGTAGGTCCTTTCGAACGACCTGCCATCGGTGGTCTCGACCCGGGTGGGTCCGGGGTTTCCGTGGCCGCGGTAGCGGAACAGAGATACCTCATCCTCGTCTACACCTACTTCGGCGAGCACATCGGCTGATTTCTCGAGACGGGACTGGCCGCCACATACCAGGGCCAGTCGGGCCACACACAGGTCGTCGACCCGGGGGTCGGAGGCCGCGTGGGCGTGAAGGGCTCCCAGGTCACAGGGCTTGGCGATGACGGCAAACGGCTCTGCCCGGTCGAGGACAGGGCCCAGGCCGGCTAGTGGGGCAGTCGGTCCGTAACGGGATCCGGTATTGGCGAGCACCTCCTTGGCGGTTTGGCTCAGCACCCAGTGGCTGCGCATCGGGTATTTCGGGTCGGCTCCGACGTGAAGCACCGTATCGACGGTTCCGGTGTCTATGAGGTGCATGCCGAGGGCGGTCAACACGCCTCCGGTGGCCGCACGGAACCGGACCTTCGGGTCGCCGGCCCACCCGTAGCGCATTGTCGAAAAGGCCCCCCACACCGGGTCGGCTTCAAGGTCGGGCGTCTGGCGTGGGGCGGCTACCACACCCGGGCAGGC
>DPMC01000081.1:4297-4509 GCA_003541675.1 Acidimicrobiaceae bacterium
CCCGTTGGGGTCATGACCATGGGAATGCGGCCTTGGGTCACGGTCTCGCAGAGGCCGCAGCCGACGCACAGGCCGCTGGTGACGACCTCGGCGATGCTGTTTGCGGTCCGGTGCATGTCTGGTCAGGCCATCAGACGATGCGCAAAGAGCGCCTCGTAGTGGGGGCGACACGTTGAGTAGGCGTGCCTCAGGAGGTCGTTGTGGTCGATCGA
>DPMC01000114.1 GCA_003541675.1 Acidimicrobiaceae bacterium
CTCCACCTCACCGAACACACTGCCGGATTCAATCCGGGTCCCGACCTCGGGTGTCTCGACGAACACCACGTCTCCCAGCGCATCCTGGGCGTAGTCAGTGATCCCAATCCGCACACGGCTGTCCCCCATCACCCGGACCCACTCATGGTCGACCGAATAGCGGAGATCGGAGGGAACGTTCATGTAATGAACTTACCGCTACCGGCCCGCTCCTCAGGAACGGGCCTACTCAAGAACGAGTCCGGCGCTCCCTGAGTGCGGAGCGGGCCACCGGAACGTAGCCCCAGGCAGCGATCCAGGAAATGAGCAGACCCGGAATGCCGAAGATCCAGGCCCCAACCTCGAAGGCCACCGCCGCGGGGATCGTGGACTGGCCGGCCAGAAAGCATGGCACGGCCCACAAGAGGGCGAATGTGCCTGTCTTGCCCCACCACGTCACGTCGATGCGCCGAACCCCGATCGCCAACAGGATCAGGGCCACCAGCCCGATCAGGATTTCCCGAACCAAGATGGTCACCGCAAACCACATTGGAATAGACCCATCGTCAGCGATGGCCACCAGAGCGACAACCAGCAGGATCCGGTCAGCCGTCGGATCCAGCAACTTGCCGACATCGGATATCTGATTGAAACGACGGGCGATCCAGCCGTCCACCCAGTCGGTGGCACCCAACACCCCGAGTAGCAAAGCGGCGGCCATGCGGTTCTCCTGGGAGACCAGTAGCCACAAAAACCACGGGATGCACCCGAGGCGGACCACGGTGATTAGGTTGGGAATCGTCCAAACTCCCGCCCAGCCGGTGAGTGACGTCGGCGTGGTCGCTGAGGTCTTCGATCCCATCGGGCGCAGCCTACGATCCGCAACCACCCCCAGAAGCGCCGGCCTTCAGGCAGGGCGTTCCAGCCACAACACGACCGGAGTTCCCGTGCCCACGATCTTCACCCGCATCATCGAAGGCGAACTTCCCGGACGGATCATCTGGCGGGACGACACCTGTGTGGCCATGGTCGACATCCGGCCTCTCAACACGGGACACGTGCTAGTCGTTCCTCTCGCCGAAGTCGACCGGTGGACCGACCTCCCGGCCGAGACCGCCGCCCACTGCACCGTGGTGGCCCATGCCGTCGGTCAGGCGCAGATGGCCGTCTTTGCCCCCGCCCGAATCGGACTAATGATCGCCGGGTTCGAGGTTCCGCACACACATTTGCACGTCGTGCCGATCAACCACATGGGGCACCTCGACTTCACGGAAGCTGACCCTGAGGTGGACGCCAGCCATCTCGATGCGGTCGCCGAACAACTCCGGTGTGCCCTTCGCTCCGACGGGCACACCGCCGTCGTGTAACGGGTCAGAAAACCATCCACCGGCACTATCAGGCGCCCGGCCGGCGCACCCAGAGCCGGACGCCGTCACGGTCGAACCGCTTGCGGTAATCCATGGCTATCAGGCGTGACTCGAACATTCGGATCTCGGTGGCCAGCCAGCCCAGAGACTCCACATCGACCACCACGGCGTCGATACGTCCAGACCAGTCCAGATCGGGCAGCATGCCGTGAGTGGGCAACAGGATGTGGGCCGCCTGACGATCAGCCACGAGCGGGTACACCTCTGACGGCACCATCACCCGTGCGTCGTCTCCGATCAGCACCGAAGTCGAGACCCGAGCCTCGTCGGTCGGGCTTCGTCGACCCCAGTCCCACGGATCCTCATAGGGCGACGAGGCGGCATCACGGACGAAAAACACCATGGCGGTCAGCACCAGAACCATGAGAACCCGACGATCCACATGTATTCGACTGACCCCCTCAGTCCCGATGCGCATGAGGGCGTACGTGGCGGCGATAAATACGAAGGCCAACGCTGCCACGTCCTGCTGCGGATTCCCGTAGCCGGCGTCTGGTACGTCAGCCACCAGGTAAAAGACGACCAACGGAATGATCGGCACCAGATACCTGGGGCGTACCAGCGGCAGGAACAGCGCCGGAGCGAGCAGCAACAACACTTTGTCGAAGCCCTCCCGGGCGAATAAGTCGCCCAGCAGTCCCGCCGGATCGGCCAGTATCCCGAAGAAGATGCCGACCACGCCGTCGCCGTAGTGGGCGAAAGCACCAAGGTGCGGGTAGTGGCCCTCACCCATCAGGGGTTGCACCACGAACGACATGACAAGGAACCAGGTCAGGCCGAAAGTGGCCAACGACCAGCCACGGGTGCGGTTGTCCTCCCCGACCAGAATAAGTCCGAGTGCGGCGACGGCCAGCCCCAGATCAGCCCGGGTGGACACCACCACCAGCGCCAACCCCGCCAGCCACCACCAGCGTTCCGAGCGAGCCATCAGGTAGGCCGCCATGAGCGCCGGGATGGCCAACGCCTCGGGATGGAAGCCGGCCAGGTTCAGGTCATGCACTGACGGGTGAAGGGCATAGGCCGCCATCAGGGCAGAAGCGGGAGCGATCCGGAGATTGGCCGGGCCTCGGGCGATCCGCCAGATGGGCACCACGGCGAGGGCCAAGGCCATCGATTGGAGGACGAGCAGCGTGCCAGCAGCCGGCAGGACACGAAGGATCCAGGCAATGGGCCAGAAGATCCACGCCGCCTGGTCGGCGAACAGGTTGTGGCCAAGATTTGTCACCACTGGTTCGAATCCGCGGTCCATGAGGTGGGACGCCTGGAGGTAGTGACCGAGGTCCGGTCCGATGCCGAGATCTCGGTATCGGGCCAGCGCTAGAAGCGACAGGACGATGGCCAGGACGAACGCAGTGATCCAAGGAATGACTCGGTCCCCAGCCTTGGAGTCAAGTCGGGCCTGCCAACGGAGCATCCGGATGTCGAGGCGTCGCCGGAGCGACACCACGGTGATCACCACCGTTTCGCCAGTGCGTTCGAGCGACTGAGCGGTTCGCTCCAGGGACGGCTTTGTTCTCACCAGAGCGCCCCCTGTCCAGCGGGTGACGGTGGCGCGTCAATCCGCGTCCGGTCCAAGAGATCCAGCAGGTCGGCGCCCTTGTTCCGGGCGTTGTTCACCCTGTGGTCGACTGGATGGCGAGACAGCGTGCCGTCAGCAGCCGGGGCCAGCAGGCGCTCGAGTTCGTGACGATTCGGGTCGTCGGTATCCAGCCACGCACCCCATTCGGCTGACTCGAGCACGGCCGGCATTCGATGGTGCACTGGCGAAAGGTCACCATTGGCCTGCACCGTGATGACGGCGCAGGTTCGAAGTTCATCGCCTGACGGTCCATGCACGGATGGATCGGTTCCTGGCCGCCGGTCATCCGATCCGGTACCGACCCACCGCTCCCACAGGCCGGCGAAGACCAACGGGTGTCCGTCCGACCGCTGGATGTACCACGGTTGTTTAGAGGTTCGGGCATTGTCAGGCCGTTGGTCGGCAGACGACGGCGTACCGGGACCCCACTCGTAGAAACCATCGACGGCCACCAGACAGCGGCGACAGCGGAAGGCATCTCGAAAAGAAGGCTTATCGGCCACCGTCTCGGCCCGTGCGTTGAACATCCGGTCACCGATAGCCGGATCCTTTGCCCAGCCGGGCACCAGTCCCCAGCGTGCCGTGCCGAGGAGTCGGCCGCCGTCCCCCTCGGACGTCCAAACCACGGGAAGACGGCGGGACGGTGCGACATTGTGGTCGGGGCCGTCCAGCACATCGACGATGGCGTCAGCCCCGAGGTATTCGCTCAGTTCCTCCGGGCCCGACGCGGTCACCACACGGCCGCACATGTCGACACAGTACCGGGCAGGGTGCCTCGACTCCGGTCCCCGCTCAGGTGCCGCTCCGGTCTCCGCTTAGGTCATCGCTCAGGTGAGGGTGCAATCACCGCTGGCCCCACCAATCTCAACGGGCACCACGTCGCCGGGTGCTCCACCAAAGGCCGGTACGGAGATTTCTCCCGTCCCCGAAGCGTCCGCAACGGTGATCGCTCCCCGGACGGACAGGACCTCCCACTTCGAGGAGATGCCCGGAGCGGCCTCGACCCCGAACCGGATGGTCTCGGCCCAACCCAGCCCGCCCTCGTCGAGTTCCACGCCTCCCTGGGGGATATCGACACCCAACATCAGTGCGGCCCGCCCGACGCACGTCACCCGGGCCGCCCGTCCTCCGAGCCCATCCGGACACGCTCCCTCCTCGGACTCGTATACCACGACATCAAGCGGTCGCAGGGAATCGGTCGCCACAGTCACCCGAACACAGGCACCGATCCACCAGTCCTCAGGGCCCACGAGGGCGACCTGACCTCCCCGGTGTTCAAAAACAGTAGCCATCAGCAATCCGGGGCGGACCGGAAGGTCGACGTCCGGGACGTCGAGCCGGATCCGGTTCTCCGGAGGTCCGTCGCCTCGAAGGACGGCCACCACCCGGTCGGCCGACGCGATCAGTGTCGGTTCGGCCACCGGGGGGCCTCCCTCGAGGCGCAGCACCGGCTCTCCATCTATGTCGGTGATCGTGGATCCAGAGAAGCGCAGCGACCGGTCCGAGCGATCCTCAGGCTCATTTTCCAACAGGGATCGTGCCCCGAATCCGACCAGGGCCAGCACGCCCAGGAGGAGGATGCCACCCATGGCCCGCTTCCGCATGCCGATCTGAAACTCACGAACGAGGCTGGCCTCGTCACGCCGCTCGGCACGCGACCGGGGCCCGAAAGCCTCAGTGCGGTCACCTCCGCTGAGCAGCGTGGCCCACCGGGTGACCGCCTCGTCGGGAAACCGCAAGGCCAGGTCGGCGAAGGCAGTCTCCTCCTCCGGTCCGAAAAGCAGTAGAAGGTCGTTCTCCTGCAGGAACTCGACCGGGTCATCACAATGGACCAATTGGCGGTCGCCGGCCAGTCGGACGAGAAAGGCTCGGATCTGCTCGTCGGCCTCGGCATCGGTCCACCGACCGCCCGAAGGAGAAGGCATGCCGGCTGTCGGTGATACCGAATCCGAACGTTCCCGGAAAAAGGCGGACCGGCGTCCGCGGTGTTCACCGGAAGGATCCGTCCGGGCCTCTGCGTCGGTCCGTTCAGGCATGGAGCCCTCTTCAGCGGTGGAAGCGGATTCGGCCTCGGTGGCAGGATCCGGTAGCTCGATCGGGTCCTCGATGTCCGGCACGGCGTCGACGCTACGCGACCAACAGCCCGCCCCCCGGGCACCGATTAAGGCATCCTGGGTGGACACCCCGGCAATAGCCCCCAGCGATGGCCATGCAAAGGTCCGACGGTGTTGGGTTTCACCCGCATACTGTCCAGCGGTGCCCTCCGGGCACCCACCCTGCCTATGCGCC
>DPMC01000252.1 GCA_003541675.1 Acidimicrobiaceae bacterium
GCATGCACCACCGACCTGCCAGATGAAGTCATCGCTGCCTACGACGCCCCCTTCCCAGACGACTCCTACAAGGCCGGAGCCCGGATCTTTCCGTCTCTTGTGCCCACCAACTCCGACGACCCGGAAGCATCCGCCAACAAGGCGGCGTGGAAGGTGCTCGAACAGTTCGAAAGGCCGTTCCTGGTTGCGTTCAGTGACCTCGATCCGGTGACCAAGGGCGGCGAAACTCCCTTCCTGGCCAGAGTTCCTGGAGCCCAAGGCCAACCGCACACGACAATCGAGGGCGCAGGTCACTTCCTCCAAGAAGACCAGGGACCGCTGCTGGCTGCACTGCTCGTCGACTTCATGGCCTCATGACCACTATCGAGCGGTCCCGTCTCGTCGATGCCGCACCGACCGAGGTCTGGAAGGTGCTGTCCGAGTTCGAGGCCATAAGTTCGTGGGCGCCCAACGTCGAACACTCATGCTTCCTCACCGAGGGAGCATCCGATGTCGGTACAACTCGTCGTGTGCAGGTTGGTCGATCAGCTCTCATAGAGACGGTCGTTGAGTGGGAGGAGCCACACACCTTGTCGTACTCCCTCAAAGGAATCCCACCAGTGATCCGCTCGGCTACCAACACCTGGCGGCTCGAACCAACCGAAGACGGAACGAAGGTGAGGCTGACCACCGACATTGATGCCGGCCCGCGACCCCCACAGAAGTTGATCGCACGCATTGTCGGACGCAGGCTCGGGGCGGCATCCGACGAGATGCTCTCAGGGCTCGTAGCCCATTTGGGTCGGAGAGGGCAGCGGCCATGACCGTTCGACCCGACGTCATCGTCATCATGACCGACGAGGAACGCGCCGCCCCACCGTACGAAAACTCAGACATCGCCCGGTGGCGTGCAGAAACGCTGACCGGTCGGGCCTGGTTCGACGAACACGCACTCAACTTTGGGCGCCACTACACGGGCTCGCTGGCCTGCGTTCCCAGTAGGCCGACGATCTTCACCGGGCACTACCCCGACGTTCATGGTGTGACCCAGACCGACGGCCTGGGAAAGATGGCTGACGACTCGCGCCTGCGTTGGCTGCGTGCCGGCGAGGTCCCCACGCTCGGTCACTGGTTCAGGGCCGGCGGTTACGACACTCATTACGACGGGAAGTGGCACATCTCCCACGCCGACCTGATCGACGAGAACACCGGCCAGGTTCTTGCAACCAACAACGCCGCCGGGGAGGTCGATCAGGAAGCCGTCGATGCATACCGTGCAGCCGATCCGCTCAAGCCCTTCGGCTTTTCCGGTTGGGTAGGTCCCGAACCCCATGGCGGCGCACTCGCCAACAGCGGCTTCCGGCGTGATCCGCTCATCGCAGACCGAGTAGTCGCCTGGTTGCAGGACCGTTACCGCCGGCGAGAGGAAGGAGACGCAAACGCCCTGCGTCCCTTCCTGCTCGTCGCGAGTTTCGTCAACCCCCACGACATCGTCTTGTTCCCAGCCTGGGTTCGACGCGGAATCCCGATCAAGAACCAACCAGAACTAGATCCACCCTCGATACCCGCATCGCCCACTGACGACGAAGACCTGTCCACCAAGCCAGCAGCCCAGGTCGCGTATCGGGCGACTTATCCGACGGGATATGGGCCGGCAGCAGCTATTGCGCGGGCCTACGACAAGAACGCCCAGAAATACCGCGACCTCTACTACCGGCTACACGCAGAGGTCGATGCCCCAATTGATCGGGTGCGTCGAGCCGTAACTGATGGAGGATCTGAACACGCGGTGATCGTGCGTACTTCTGACCACGGCGAGTTGCTGGGCGCCCATGGCGGCCTTCACCAGAAATGGTTCAACCTCTACGACGAAGCTACCCGCGTCCCATTTTCAATTGCCCGGATCGGCACCAACGCCACCACCGGGACATTGATCCACGACGCCCCGACCTCCCACATCGACATCGTGCCCACCCTGTTGTCAGCGGCAGGTATCGACGAAGCGATGACGACCAGCGTGCTCCAAGAATCATTCACCGAGGTCCATCCGCTGCCCGGTACGAACCTCATGCCGGTCGTTGATGGCGCCGCAACTCCAAATCCCAATCGCACCGTCTACCTGATGACGCGCGACAACATGCTCGAGGGTGACTCCGGTGCCTCCGGCGTGGCCCGCGCTACCGGTCGTGCCGCAAAACCGCCTGGGATGCTACGAATCCGAGTTCCGGAACATGTGGGTTCAAACTTTGAAGGGATCGTTGCACGGGTTGACGACTCGATCAATCGTGGTGAAGGCCATCTGTGGAAGGTGGTTCGTACCTTTGACGACCCGGCTACGTGGACCAATCCGGGAGTCCGCCACCTCGCCTCAAGCGGCCTGGCTGGCGAGACGACCCGGACCATCCCACTCCCAGACCAGTGGGAGCTCTACGACATCGACGCCGACCCAACCGAAGCCGTCAACCGATGGAACGATGATTCGGCCCGGGACGTGTTCATCCACATCCGCGCCCTCCTGAAAGAGGAGCGCTTCCGAGCCGTGCCCGAGCGAAACAACCCGTGGCCCTATGCATCACGTCAGCCAACCGGGGGACCGGTGAAGAAGCGCCCACCCCCACCAGCGAGAATGCTTCGAAAGCTTGTACAGAAGATTGGCATGCACCCCGAAGATCTGAACGCAGTCGAGTTCGGGCTCGCTGGAAAGCGTGCCCTCATGGTCGCAACGAACACTGCAGTAATGGACATTGGCAAGCCCACCGGCGTCTTCGCCAGTGAGATGACCGTTCCCTACTACGCGTTCCTCGACGCGGGCATGAAGGTCGACGTGGCAAGCCCTCTAGGAGGTGTGATTCCAGTCGACCCACAGTCGCTCAAGCCGGTCATGCGAAGCGGTGACGACGACCGTTTCCTCGCCGACGACGACTTCCGGAACCAGGTCACCAACTCGTTGGCGATCGGGCGATTGGACATGGCCGAGTACGACGTGGTGTTCCTCTCCGGAGGTTGGGGCGCAGCGTTCGACTTCGGATTCTCAGACGGCCTAGCAGCCAAGATCACCGAGGCGAACGCGCAAGGGAAGATCATCGGGGGTGTATGCCACGGCCCGCTCGGACTCCTCAACGCAAAGGATGTCGCCGGGGAACCGCTGGTCAAGGGCCGTCGGATTTCCGCAGTCACCGACAAGCAGGTGAGAGAACTCGGCATCCAATCCACCCCGCACCACCCGGAGAGAGAACTACGTAGAGCCGGTGCGGTCTTCGAGAGCATCACCAGGTTCCGTGACCCGTTCGCCAACCACTGGGTGGTCGACGGCAACCTCGTCACCGGTCAGAACCAGAATGCCGGCCCAATGGTTGCAAGGGAAATGATGGAACTCCTCGCTGCCCGGGATCTGTAGCCCCATCCAAGATGACCACGACTCCTAACTGAAGGAAGCGCCAGATGAGCAGCGATGGACCTCGCTACGGTCTCGTTGACCGGGAATACGGCATCCGGTTGGCCGCCACCTCACCATCTGACGATGGCCCGGTATGGATGGTCAACCTGATGAAATACCGTGAAGTGGCCGACTACGTAGACGGCCGAAAGACGGCCATCTCTGGTCAAGAGGCAGACGACCTCTACTCCCCAATCGACTCGCTAACGGCGGTCGGAGCCGAGATCGTCTTCTTAGGAGACGTCGACCAGCAACTCCTCGGCGACAACACCGTCTGGGATCGCATCGCTGTTGTGAAATACCCAACCCGCAGGTCCTTTATCGAGATGCAGTCACGCCCAGAGTTCCAGGAGTCGCACAAGCACAAGGACGCTGGGATGGATAAGACCATCGTCATGGGATGCCAACCCCTGACCATTCCGAGAGCATCCGACATGGGATCCGCGAATCGGTCCGATGTCCCGCACCCCTCGACCAAAGGTGATGGACCGATAGTTGTGCTGCACGTGCTCCGGTTCGAAGACATGGAATCCGGGGTCCAGACCCCCGCATATATGGAGGCTTATCAGTCGGTCGCAGCAGGAGTCGCCTCAAAGCACGGCGTGAGAGTCTCCGGTTGGTTCACAGTTGAAGGAACAATCATCGGTGACGGGCGCGAGTGGCACCAGGTGCGCTTCAACCAATTCCCAAGCAAGGCAGCGTTCAAGGCAGTGGTTGCTGATCCAACCCGTCTAAAAGCTCAACATGACCATCGCGAGACAGCGATTGCTGATACCTACACGATGGTCGTTCAACCGAAAGTCGACCAGCTAAGAGAGTCGATTCAGGATTGAGGTCGCAATGCGCGAAGGGCTCTCACAACCACACAGCAGTGACGTATTCGGTGCAGAACTCGCCCTGGTCGCTACGCGGCGAGCCTTACACCCAGTCGCCTCAACTGGTTTGGCCGAACCGGTTCGGGATGTCCGCCTAGTCGTTGCTCCAGCCACTCATCTCTCGTAACAACTCGAAGGTGTAGATACCCGTGCTGTGATCATCGTTCCACGTGATGTTCAATCCCCATGCGCCATGGAGTGCAGCATCCTTAATCTGTAGCCGAGCTGGGTTGCCATGACGGGGCCAGGCTGCCTCTCCACGTTCCCTTAGTGAACGACAGGCCGCACAAGGGCAAAGCAGGCGAAGTCGCATTAAATCGAGTTCCGCAACGTACCCGTCAGCGAACGTGGCAGTCACCCCACGACTTCGTTCGACGACAACATCAACGACGTCGTCACAGTCCTCCACCTAGACATCATGCCTTGGCACCGGACCCGACTCGTCAGGCCACCACCTGACAGTAGGCAAGGCCCTCCACAAGACATCCGCACAATGGTGTCGAAATGGAGTCAAAACTGGAGTTCAACGTGTGGCATGCCGAACCGAACGAGGAATACGTGCCCAACATTCCAAAAGTTCAATGATGACCAACGTGTCCGGCGGTAGCGACGGGCGTTCCGTTGTCAAGGGGACCATCTCGTCAGCGGCATTTGCTAGCGGAGACCAGTTCGTCATCGGTTACTGGCCACAGTCTCCGCTTGGACCCTTTCACGACATCATGTGGCTCGACGCAAACGACACCAGAACCTTGATCGCCTCCTCACGAGATGCAGCCAACTTCATCACGAGTACCTATCACTTTGATCACGTCATGGTCGCGTCGCTTCATGTCGAGAGCGAGGGTGCAACCACGACGGCTTGGACAGACAAACTTGCGATACAGATGAACGGAGGCTGGCTACGCCCCCTTCCGCCCCGGCGCCCACTCACCGTGACCCGCTACATCGAAGCACCCATCGCAAGATGGCTAATGGGTGTTGAAACCTACGGGTTGAGCCCGACCGGTGCCCGCGAGTGGTATCAAGCTCGCGGGTGGCGGTGGGTAAAGACCGCCACTGCCCGACACGGAAACGAGGACCTTGGGGAACTGGTTGAGGTCACCCGACCCATGAACGTCGGATTCTCCAACCCACCGAGGCGAGCTTCGATCGTCTCCGTCACTGTCACGATCGAACAACCCATCGCCGGCAGCGAGCCTGGGACCTGAGCACGGAGGCCCACCGAGATGTCGAACACCAACGTCCCCTACTCCCTGCTACGTAGTCGTCGCGAGGTGCTAGCCGGACTGTCGTCGTTGGCTCTGGCAACCACGCTGAGCTGTGGACGCGGTGACCGCACCACGACTTCACCTCTCACCACAACCTCAAATCTCCCAGCGTTATTCGACCATCGGATCACTCGCTGGGGTCAGGACCCCTGGTCGCGAGGTTCGTATTCGTACCTGGGCCCGGGAGCATCGTCAGCTACCCGTCGGATGCTCGCCCGACCAATCGACCACCGTCTGTTCTTCGCCGGAGAGGCAACCGACACCGAGCACCCGGCAACCGTCCACGGTGCTCTCGCCTCAGGACAGCGGGCGGCTATCGAAATCCAAGAAGCCAGTAAGCCAGGTCTCATCGTGGTGATCGGTGCGGGTGTCGCCGGATTGGGAGCAGCACGTGATTTGACCGCCGCTGGCCGCGAGGTGGTAGTGGTCGAGTCACGCCAACGCATCGGTGGTCGTGTCTGGTCGGACACCGTGGGCGGTGCCCCAGTGGACCTAGGCGGCTCATGGCTACACGGCTTGCGAGACAACCCGCTGACCGATCTAGCGGCCTCGCTGGGCATCGACCTGGTCCACACCGACTACGAAGACGCAGTGCTGTTCGATGCCGACGGCAAGTTGGTGAACTGGTCCGACCTGAACCACCTGTACGACCTGGTTGAAGACATGCTGTCATCTAGTCGGTCCACGAAATCGATGGAGACAGCCGTGGACGAGTTACGCAGTCAGGTTGAGGGCGAAGACCGAAGGTATCTGGAGTACGTGCTGGCCTCCGAGATCGACCACTGGTTCGCGGCGGGACCCGAGGACCTCGCCTTCTCCGGAGTTCACGAAGGTGGGTGGTCACGAGGCGGTGACGCCGTTCCCGCTACCTCCTACCGGCCGATCATTGAGCACCTGGCGACCGGCCTCGACATCCGCCTAGGCCATCCGGTTTCTGAAGTCATTCGGACCGAAAACGGAATCCGGATTGCCACGGAGGAGACCGAGTTCCACGGAGGGGCCGTCGTCATAACGGTCCCACTGGGAGTTCTCCAGGCCGGGTCCATCCGGTTTGACCCCGCCCTCCCAGCGGTTAAGTCGACAGCCATCCAAACCCTCGGTATGGGAACCATGGACAAGGTGGTTCTCCACTTCGACGAGCCGTTCTGGAATCCCGACGTAGACCTGATCGCCTACGCCTCATCCGAACCTGGTCGGTTCATCGAGTGGTACAACGCAGTTCCGTGGACCGGCCACCCGATCCTGGTCGGGTTCAACGCCGGCCGACCGGCAGCAGAGGTTGAGTCCTGGAGTGACGAACGGATCTTGACCGCCTCCTTGGACGTTCTAGGTCGTCTCCGCTGGTGAACGAGCATGCTGCTCGTGGTAGCCACGGTCTACGAGGAAGGCGAGCCGATGGACTACGAACACCTCCGATGTGAGCGGGACGGTGGGTTCGTCACCATCACACTGGCCCGTCCGGAGCGACGGAATTGTCTGTCCACGGGCGTCCTGACCGAACTCCACCACGTCTTCAGCGCGACTGGTGAGATGTCCGATGTCTCGGGAATCGTGTTGGCCTCCACCGGGTCTGTCTTTTCCGCAGGCCACGACCTGGCCGAGATGGTCGAGATGACAGAGGAGGAGCTACGCCAACTGTTCGAAGTATGCACCGTGGCGATGAGGTCGATGGCTGAGGTCCCCCAGGTGGTGGTCGCCCAGGTACAGGGCGTGGCCACCGCGGCCGGCGCCCAGTTGGCGGCCAGTGCTGATCTCATCGTGGCCAGCGAGGACGCCTCCTTCTCCACGCCGGGCGGCAAGGGCGGATTGTTCTGCCACACGCCGATGGTGGCCGTAGCACGTCAGATTGGTCGCAAGCGGGCGGTTGAGTTAGCCCTGACGGGAGGCGAGATCCCAGCCGCCACGGCACTCGACTGGGGTCTGGTGAACCGGGTCGTGGCCCACGACGACCTCGAGTCGGAGACCCTCGAGTTCCTCCGCTATGCCACCAGGGGCAGCCGCTACGCGAAGGGGCTCGGTAAGCAGACCCTTTACGCCCAACTCGAGATGACCACCGACGATGCGTACGATTTGGCTGTCGACGTGATGTCTCGTGCCGCGGCCACCGGCGACGGAGCCGAATGGCCCCGAGCGTTCGTTGCGAAGCGCAAGCCGGAGTGGACCCACACGGAGTGACGACTATTCACAGGTGATTCGCGTACACCCGGTTGTCTATGAGGTGAAGGCGCCGCCATTGAGTCCGATGGTCTGCCCGGTCACCCAGCCAGCCTCATCGGACGCCAGCCACAGGCACGTCGCACCGACGTCGCCAGGTGACCCGAGGCGCCCGACGGGTATCGACTTCGTGAGCGCGGCAGCTGTCTCGGGCCGAACCGAGTCCATGACCCCAAGAGCCACCGAGTTGGCGGTGATGCCGTCGCGGCCGTGCTCGAGTGCCAAGCTCCGCATGAGGCTGAGAGAGCCGCCTTTGCCCACCGAGTAGGTCGCGAAGCCGATGCCCACCCCGTGGGTTCCGGCGGCCGACGAGATGGTGATGATCCGACCGTGTCCCCCGTCGACCATGCCGGGTAGTACAGCGTGGCAGCAGTGCAGTACGCCATCCAGGTTGACCTCCATCGGTCCCCGCCAGTCGTCGGGATCGGTGTCGGTGAACTTCTTCGGGAGCATGGCCTCGGCACCACCGTTGCCGGCGTTGTTGACAAGCACGTCAACCGGTCCGAGGTCGGCAACTGCGGCCAGCACGGCATCCCGGTCGGTTACGTCAAACGGCGCTGCGGTGGCCTGGCCACCGCTTTCGACGATGTCGGCGACGATCTTCTCGGCCCGGTCGGCCCGTAGGTCGTTGACGAGTACGAGGGCCCCTGCGGTAGCCAACATCTGGGCGATCCCGGCGCCGATGTTCTGGCCTCCACCTGTCACGAGTGCAATGCGCCCAGTTAGATCGAACACGACGTTTCCTCAGAGTTTCCCAACGGTCTTCTTCCTCAACCGTCTTTGCTTTGGCGTGATACTGCCCGCTCCGCCAAGAGGCGTTGACCGAGGTGTTCGACCTGTCCGTCTTGGTTGGTCAACAGCGCGTCGTTGTAGTGGCGGCCACCGAGGTGGTGACTGGGACCGGCCGGGGCAAACCCCATGAGCACTGA
>DPMC01000286.1 GCA_003541675.1 Acidimicrobiaceae bacterium
AAGGGTCGGAAGGGCGGCCAGCGCAGCGGCGATTTCGGCGGCTACAGCGGCGTTGTGCTTCACAAGGGCCACGTTGGCCTCGAGGCTGGCACCGCGGGTGGTCTGGCCGATATGCGCCAGCAGGAAGGGTGTTACGTCGCGACCGTGTACTCCGGCAGCGTCGGCTGCGGCCAGACCACCCGCGATGGCATCAGCGATGGTCTGTGGGTCGGCCTCGTCGGTAACAGGGATGGGATTAGCTACCACTACTCCGCTGAGTAGACCGCAACCCCAGTGGGCGTGAAGAATGCCGGCCGTGGTTGTTGGACGGTCAGAACGGACCGACACCGGTAGGTCGCCGCCCCGGGTCCAGAACTCGGGCATCACGCCGGTTTTCTGCCCGACAACTGGGACTCCGAGCGTCTCCAAGGCTTCAACGGTTCGGGGCAAGTCGAGGACCGCTTTGACTCCGGCGCATACCACGGCCACCGGCGTTGTGGCTAGAGCGGTGAGGTCAGCCGAAATATCCTGACCATCACCGCGGTGTACACCACCGATCCCACCCGTGGCGAACACTCGGATCCCAGCCCGGTGGGAAGCGAACATGGTGGCGGCCACTGTGGTGGAACCCGTTCGACCTCCGGCCAGCAGGTATCCCAGGTCGCGAAGACTGGCCTTCTCGGCCTCCCCACTGCCAAGGCGCTCAATCTCGTCGACCGAGAGGCCGACCCGGAGTGATCCGTCGATGACGGCCACAGTGGCCGGGACGGCACCTGAGGCCCGGACGTGGGCTGCGCAGTCCAGTGCTGTCTCGACGTTCTGCGGAGACGGCAGGCCGTGGCTGATGATCGTGGACTCCAGGGCCACTACGGCCCGGCCGTCGGCCAAGGTCGCCGCTACCTCGTCGGCCACCACTAGATGATCGGCCGGGTGGCCGGGCGGGCGGGGTTGGGGTTGGTCCACAGGTCCAGTGTGCCCCTCGGCACGCCTCCATTACCCCGTCGGGCCCGAAGGACACCCCCGGTAGACTGGCCACTCCCCCGGAGTGGTTTTCAGCGGCATCGCATGGGGCTCGGTTTCCAGGAGGTACACCAGTGGCAGGCAAGAACTCCAAGAGCACGCCGGCAGCGATCGGTATCGTGAAATCCGTCGAGTTTGACGACCGCGGTGCTGTGCTGAGCTTCGGCGATTCATCCAGCACGTCGACGCTGGTGCTAGATGCCGAACCCAACGTGCGGGGTGCTGAACGCCGGCTCAAGGCATTCCACGACGTCTACACGGTGGTCGTCAAGGCCGACGCCGACGACGTGTCGGCCGAGCTGTACGGCGTGAACCACAACGGCGAGGTGAACCGGCCCGTACCGATGGCTGACGCCCTGGGCCTGTGGGAGCTGGGTGTGCCGATCCGCGTGGAGCGCGCCGCAGCCTGAATCCGGCTCTCTGGAGAACGGGCGGCTATCCGGCCCTTCTTGACCAGAATCGGGCCGGTGTCTCGCCGATGGGTCTTTCGAGTTGACGGGTGAGGCTCGGCTAGTCCGAGAACCTGCACTCGGCGGCCACCTCGGCGGGCAGGAAGGCAGCGTTCAACGCATTGGACACGGCACCTGGATCGACAGTGGGCGCGACATCAGATCGGGCATCTGAACGGGTGCCGGCTTCGTCGGCCGGGGTATCCACCGGGGGATTGCCCGATTCGGTGACCATTGGGGAGCGGATCGTATAAGACCACCGACGCTGGTTTCCCGAGGATGACGTCATGCAGATGGCCCCGAGTTCCTCTCCTGTGCTCCCTTACGACGGGTCGACCCCGGATCGGGAGACGGCGGGCCTGCGGGCCGTGCCCCCGTCCGGCCGTGCCCGGACCGATCCCGAGTCGCTCGCCGAGGATGCAGTGGCCGTGGTGGCCCGCTGGTTGACCGCGGCCCACGCGGACGAGCAACCTGCCGAGGCCCGTCTTTCCGACCGGATGCAGGGCATCATCGAGGACCCGTTCGGAGTGGGATTCACCATGCGGTTCGTGGACCGGGTGGCCCGACACCGCGACGACGCGCTGGCCGCCGAACAGCTGGCCGCCCTGGTCGACGACGGCGACTTGCCGGATTTCCTGAGCCGTGTTGATCGGCTGCTCTTGCGGGCCGGCGCCCGCCTTGCCCCAGTGCTGCCGCGAATCGTGATGCCTCTGGCCCGTCGACGCCTTCGCCAACTGGTCGGCCACATGGTGGTCGACGCGGCGCCCGGCCCAGTCCACGAGCACCTGGTCGAGCGGCGGTCCGAGGGCTACGCCATGAACGTCAACCTGCTGGGCGAAGCTGTCCTCGGAGACGACGAGGCGACCCGACGGTTCAATAAGACACTTGCCCTCATCGAAGACCCCGAGGTCGACTACGTCTCGGTCAAGGTCTCGGCCATTGTCAGCCAGATCAACATGTGGGCGTTCGATGACACGCTGGCCCGAATTGAGGAACGCCTCCGGGTGCTGTACCAGCGTGCAGCGGTGGCCCCCACGCCGTCGGGGAGGCCTACCTTCGTGAACCTCGATATGGAGGAGCACCGTGACCTCGAGCTGACCATCCGGGCGTTCACCGACCTGCTCGACGAGCCCGAACTTCGGCACCTCGATGCGGGGATCGTGCTGCAGGCCTACCTGCCCGACGCCTTCGGTGCGCTCAAGCGGATCAGCTCCTGGGCCTCGGCCCGCCACGACACTAGGGGTGGCGAGGTGAAGGTGCGGCTCGTCAAGGGTGCCAACCTGGCCATGGAGCGAGTTGATGCCGCCGTGCACGGCTGGGTCCAGACGCCGTACGAGACCAAGGCCGAGGTCGATGCCAACTACAAGCGATGTGTCGACTGGGCGCTTCGACCCGTCCATGCCCGGGCGGTGCGAATCGGGCTCGCCAGCCACAACCTGTTCGACGTGGCGTGGGCCCACCTGCTCGCCGAGAGCCGGGGCGTCGCCGATCGGGTGGAGTTCGAGATGCTTCAGGGGATGGCCCCCGCCCAGGCCAGGACGGTCCGCGACGAGGTCGGTGGACTGCTGCTGTACACGCCCATTGTCGGGCGCGACGACTTCGACGTGGCGGTGGCGTACCTGTTCCGTCGCCTGGAGGAGAACGCGGCGGACGAGAACTTCCTGCGTCACCTATTCACTCTTCGACCGGGGACCCCCGAGTTCGCCGAACAGGCTGACGGGTTCCGCCGGGGGGTAGCCGATCGGTGGGAAGTTGGCGACCTGCCTCGCCGGGAGGCCTCTCGCCGTGAAATACCCACCCGTACGGGGCGGGCGACCAACGACGGTGCCTTCAGGAATCAACCGGACACTGATCCGACGCTGCCCTCGGTGCGAAGACGCATCGACGCGGTGGCCGGGCAGACCTTCCGGCCAACGGCGACTCCGATGACCGTGACGGTCGACGGACCTGACGGCATCGACGCTGTGCTGGTCGCCGCCCGGGCCGCGCAGTCCGAGTGGGCGGCCCTGGGCGGCGTCGGCCGACGTGCCGTGTTGCAGCGGGTGGCCGACGAGCTCCTCGTTCGTCACGACGAGCTGCTGGTGGCCATGGCCCATGAGGCGTCCAAGACCTTCGACGAGTCCGCACCGGAGATCGCCGAGGCGGTTGATTTCGCCCGTTGGTACGCCGAGCGGGCGCCCGAACTAGAGCGGATCGACGGCGCTCGGTTCAGCCCGTTGGGCGTGGTGGCCGTCATCCCACCGTGGAACTTCCCGGTGGCCATTCCGGCGGGCGGGACGCTGGCCGCGCTGGCCGCCGGCAACGCCGTGGTATTCAAGCCAGCGCCGGAAACGCCCCGGTGTGCGGAGATCGTGGCCGAGGCGTGCTGGGCGGCCGGTGTGCCGACCGACGTTTTGCGGTTTGTCCGGACGCCGGACGACGAGGTGGGCCGTCACCTGGTTACCACCGCCGACGGGGTGATCCTGACCGGCGGCTACGAGACGGCCGACCTGTTCCGCTGCTGGGACCCGAACCTCCGGCTGTTCGCCGAGACCAGCGGCAAGAACGCCCTGGTGGTCACGCCGCAGGCCGATCTGGACCTGGCGGCCGCCGACCTGGTGGCCTCGGCGTTCGGTCACCAAGGACAGAAGTGCTCGGCGGCCAGCTTGGGAATCCTGGTCGGGTCGGTAGCCGGCGACGAACGCTTCCTTCGCCAGGTGGTGGACGCGGCTCGCTCGCTGCGACCGGGGCCGGCGCATGATCCGGCCACCGTTCTGGCTCCGCTCGTCGGAGCTCCGACCGGCAAGTTGCTAGACGCGCTGACTGTGCTGGCCCCCGGCGAGGAGTGGTTGCTGGAGCCCCGCTGTCTGGACCCGTTGCCTGGAGGTGAGTGGGGTCGGCACTGGACGCCGGGCATCAAGGTTGGTGTGCGCCCGGACTCGTCGTTCCACCGGACGGAGGTCTTCGGGCCAGTTCTCGGCCTGATTGCAGTGGCCGACTTGGACGAGGCCCTCGAGGTTCAGAACGCGGTGGACTATGGGTTGACCGGCGGGATCCACTCCCTAGACCCCGCCGAGATCGACTGCTGGTTGGACGCCGTCGAGGTGGGTAACGCCTACGTCAACCGGGGGATCACTGGCGCCATTGTGCAGCGTCAGCCGTTCGGGGGCTGGAAGCGGTCGTCGGTCGGAACCGGCGCGAAGGCCGGTGGGCCCGACTACCTGCTGCAGTTGGGCACCTGGGAGTCGACGGGCGGTCTCGACGAGGTGGACGCCGCCGATGTTGAGACATCCGACGGCGAATGGTGGGAGACCCACTACGGCACGGATCAGGATCAGGCTGGATTGTTCTGTGAGGCGAACGTTCACCGGTATCGGCCCCATCCCGACCTGATTATCCGGATCGGCCCCGGAGGGACGCCTGCCGAGGTCGACCGGGTGCTGGCAGCCGCGGCTCGTTGTGGAGTGGTTCCCCGGGTGAGTCGGGCTTGCGATGAGGACGACGCGTCGTTCGTCAGGTCCATGTCGGCTCATCGGTTCGGCCGAATCCGAGCAGTGGGCTTCGTGTCCGAGACGGTGCGTCGGGCCGCGGTGACCGCCGAGGTCGACGTGGTTGATGAGACGGTCACGTCCAGCGGTCGTCTGGAGCTTCGACACCACCTACGGGAGCAGTCGGTAAGCCGGACCCTGCACCGGTTCGGCAACCTAGTGGCCTCCAGTCACACGACGGAAACAGTGGTAGAATAAATTGTTAACAACGAAATTCGTCGCCTATGAGAATAATGGCGACGGAATCCCTTGCATCCAGCAAGGGGTTGAGCCAGACTGACGAAATGAGACGACCTCCCCTGCGGATCCTGGATCTGGCCGGAAGCCACGAGGCCATGGGCCACGCCCACGGAATGGCCCACGCAGATGAGATCCGGGCCTACGCCGATGAACGGGTCCGCCTCGCTGGATCGAGTTTCTGGGCGGGCGGCGAGATCGACCGGACCGAGGTGCTCGACATCGCCCGATCGTGCCTGCCGGCCCACGAGGCGCACTCGGTAGATCTGTATTCCGAACTGTGTGGCCTGGCCGACGGCGCCGGCATCACGCCCGAGGAGGCTGTGGTGGCTGGCGGATTCACCGACTTCGTCGACACCGTGCGATCGGTGGTCGGAGGGAGGCATCCCCTGGAGGTCCAGGAGGATGACTGCACAGCGTTCATCGTCCCCGATGCACGGTGTGACGGGCAGGGGTTCTACGGCCAGACGTGGGATATGCACGACACGGCCACCCCCTACGTGGTCCTGCTGCGGATCCGGCCCGATGACAGCCCGGCCGCCCTGGTGTTCACCACCACGGGATGCCTGGGCCAACTGGGCATGAACGAGGCCGGCGTGTGCGTGGGTATTAACAACCTGGTGGCCACCGACGGCTGCCGGGGCGTCATGTGGACGTCGGTGGTGCGTGATGCCCTCACCTGCGACTCGGCGGCGGCTGCCCGCGACGCCATCCTCGACGCTGACCTCGCCGGTGCCCACAGCTTCCTGACGTTCGACGCCAGCGGCGACGGCCACATGATCGAGGCCTTCCCCACGGCCCGGCCTACCGAGGCGTTGGCCGACAACGCCCAGGTCCATACCAACCACGCCATCTGGGACGAGGCGCTGGCCCGGCAGGCACCCAAGCAGGATGGCCTGATGGCCAGCTCGACTCGTCGGCGCGATCGGGCCGTCGAACTGTTGGACCGCGACGGCATCGGCGTCGAGGATCTGATGGCCGTGACCCGTGACGACGAGGCCATCTGCCAGGTGTCGGTCGAACCGACCCACATCGAGTCCAGCGGTGCGGCGATCATGCGTCCCGCCACGCTGGACTTCTGGGCCGTCTGGGGCTTGCCCAGTCAGAACGAGTACGTCCACGTGCCTTTTCCTGCATGAAGACGCCGCCTGGGACGGGCCGCCCGGCCAGAGGACCTTCCGCGCCGGAGATCACCTACGCACCCATTGATGCCCGTTGGGCAGAGGAACTGGCGGCCATTGAACGCGCAGCCTTTCCTACGGCCGGCATCGAGGACCTCCTCGAGGTGCCGGACATCCTGGCCCTGTGCGAGACATTCCCCGATGGCGGATTCGTGGCCCTCGACGGTGACACGCCGGTCGGCATGGGTGTCGGGATCCTCATCGACTTCGACTTCGACGACCCGCATCACTCGCTGGATGACCTGATCGGCGCCAACTCGTGTGGCAACCACTCCGACGACTCGGACTGGTACTACGGCGTGACCATCGCCGTGGATCCCGGTTATCGCCGTCTTGGGATCGGCCAGGAGTTGTACGTCCTCCGCAAGGATGTCGTCCGGCGCCTCGGCAAGAAGGGCATCGTGGCCGGAGGGGTCATCCCCGGCTACAAGGACCAGATCGACAAAATGTCGGCCGACCAGTACGTGGACCTGGTGCGGGCCGGTGAACTCTATGACCCGACGCTCAGTTTCCAGATCGAGAACGGGTTCGAGGCCATCTGTGCCATCCCCGACTACATGGACGATCC
>DPMC01000091.1 GCA_003541675.1 Acidimicrobiaceae bacterium
TGAGTCTGGCATGTCTTCCCTGAGAGTTCTTGACTGGGGTGAGCCCCCACCCCGAGGGGGGTGGGCCACCCTGCTGGTCGCCCAGGAGACCACCAGGTGCCGCATTGGTAACTTGTGCTGATTGCTGGCCTGACGGGCGACCTCGTGCCTGACAGCGGCGACTCTTGCTTCTTCGGCGCCAGTCGATTCCCCAGCGTCGGCTGTGCACGCACGGTGGGACTACGGTCCGCCGGTATGACCCCGACCACAGGAAAGCACCCGATCGACAAGCGGTTCGCCACCGTCAACGGAAAGCGGATGGCCTACGTGGAGGTCGGTGAGGGCGACCCGATCGTGTTCCTGCACGGCAACCCGACGTCGTCGTACCTCTGGCGCAACGTCATCCCGCACGTGTCCGACCTCGGGCGCTGTATCGCTCCCGACCTGATCGGCCAGGGTGATTCGGAGAAGTTGGACGACTCCGGCCCCGGCTCGTACCGGTTCGTGGAACACCGCACCTACCTGTGGGAACTGTTGGAACAGATCGGCGTGACGGGGCGCGTGACCCTGGTTGTGCACGACTGGGGCTCGGCTCTCGGGTTCGACTGGGCTGCCAACCACCCCGAGGCGGTGGCCGGGGTCTGCTACATGGAGGCCATCGTCCGACCCATAGCCACGTGGGACGAGTGGCCCGAGGCCGCACGGGGCATCTTCGAGGCCTTCCGGTCGCCGGCGGGCGAGGACATGGTGCTGGAGAGGAACCTGTTCGTGGAGGCGGTCCTACCCGGAGCGATGATCTGCGACCTGGCACCCGAAGACCACGACGAGTACCGGCGACCGTTCGCCGAACCGGGCGAAGGGCGGCGCCCCACCCTCACCTGGCCCCGTGAGATCCCCGTAGCGGGCGAACCGGCCGACGTGGTGTCAATCGCCTCGGCATACGCGGACTTCATGGCGTCGGCCCCGTTCCCGAAGTTGTTCGTGAACGCAGAACCCGGCGCCATCCTGACCGGCGCCCAGCGCCGGTTCTGCCGTACCTGGCCCAACCAGACGGAGGTCACGGTCGCCGGAAACCACTTCATCCAGGAGGACTCCGCCGATGAGATAGGAGCGGCGCTTGCCGACTGGCACGCTCACCTGTAGGCAGGAAGCAGCCACGAGACATGGCCTGGCTTGTTCAAGCCGACAATCCTCGGACCAGTACACCGACTCGCAGAGCGTTACAACAACCCACGCCCTGAGCGGAGTGGGGGCGACATCGGAGCCCCCAGGTGTAGACAAGTACCAACCGCCCGTGTGTGTTGTCCCGGAGATTTTCGCTCTGAACGGAAGCACACAGCAAGCTTCGGGGAGCTAACACCCGACCTTGTCAGAGGAGGTTGCTCCTCGTTCAGTCGGCGGCAGTTGGTACTTGGTCTCTGACGCCCTCGGTGTAGATACGCGCAGGCGAGGCCGAGAACACGAATCTGATCAGCAAGTTGGACTGTCGGTGTCGGCGAAATCAACCGTGAGAACGTACGTCCCAGGAAAGAATTGCAAAGCCATCACGTATAGGTCGTACCGGCCAGTTTCCTTAGCCTCAAAGATGATTTCCGCTCCATCGCCGTAGAGACCAATACCTGCATCATCGTTGGAGGCAACAAGAAAGTCGTTTTGGTAGAGGCTCATCATGGGATCAGACATCGAAACCATCTGAATTCGGACCGTGTCCCCTTTCTGGAGATCAACCCGATAACTATCCACATCCTGGATGTGGTTGAGCGCACCGGTTACAGATTCGCCTATAGCCAATACTCCGCCGGGAGGTTCTACGTCTTCCAGGGTTGTGAGGGGACTGGAAGCCTCGACAGAAACTTCTGCCGAGGTGTAGGAAAAATGACCGACTGCAACGACGTAGACGCCAGGTCTCAGCGAAACCTCTAGGGACTCCCTTGTCTCATCGTCAAACACGTCAGCGAAGAACAGGGCAGGTTCTTCTTCAGCCAGTGCGTAGAGGTCGTCCCAGATGTAGTCGACTTCGTCCTGGGACCAGTGCCAAGACGGGATGAGTCCGTCCCAAGTGCTGATGTCCAACCACACGTCCTCACCCTCCGGAGAATTGGCGGTCACCGACAACAACGGTTGTTCCTCTGTGACCGTCACGAGGTAACCGGCATTATCAGAGCCCACCACTCGGGCACCTTGTCTAAGTGCACCAGCCCCCTCAGGCGTAGACAGGCTCCCCGATCCTTCATCCAGACCTGCGAGAACAGCCGATACATCTTCGGCAGTGAGGACCAGGCCGAAGTTCGCCGCTGTGAATCCACCAAGACCAGAGATCCCAATCAACTGCCCGGTGGCATCCACCAACGCCCCACCACTTTGGCCACCGGCAATCGTCGCGTCGGTCTGAAGGAAGGTGAGGCCGAGACAGGACGCAATCCGTCGGCGGCTCAGGGTCCCAGAGGTCATCGTCGGTTCCGGTCGGCTCTCAACCTCTCCCGGGTAACCGATCAGATAGACGGTGTCGCCAATCTCAACTGTGGCGCTGGAGCCAAAGTCAACTGTAGGAATCTCCCCAGCTAGTTCGTCAAACGGCATCGGCCCGAGCAATGCCAGATCGCTCGACCAATCTCTGGCATAAACCGGAACCTCTGCGACCTCTCCAAGAGAGGTGAAAAGTCGTACGGTCGGAAAGTGGCCGACGATGTGGGCGTTAGTGACCACGTAGCCGCTCGAAAGCAGAACTCCACTTCCGGTGCCATCTGGCACTTCAATGAAAACCACCGAAGGGGAAACGGCGGCGAACACCTCGGCGGGTGTTGGCGCTGCCAAAGTCGAAGGCACAGCCGTCGTCGTGGTCGGTGCCACAGTGGTCGTCGGTGCCAGCGCCACAGTGCTCATCTCCGCTTCAAGCGCTTCAACCTTTTCCCGCAACACCTGCAACTCCGCAGAATCGCTGCCACCTGAACAACCCGATGCGAGCAGAGCCATCACGGCCCCCGCTGCAAGTGACGATCTCATGGCCTGAGTCTGCCACCTTCCCCCTGAGGGGGTGGGCGGCCACTGAAACCCCTAGGTGTAGATACGTGCGGGCAGTAGGGCCGACTTGACACTTGCGGCGAACCATTCCCAGCGCTCGATGAGAAATTGGTAGACGATCTCAATCGTGCCCATTTCGAAGCACTCGCGGCCTCACCGCAGCCTGAGCCACAAATCATCGTTTCCTTGGATCCAGAGAAAACACCAGAACCCCCTGCTC
>DPMC01000209.1:0-665 GCA_003541675.1 Acidimicrobiaceae bacterium
GTCCAGAACGCCCAGAAGGCTGGCGCTCTCGGCATCCGGGTGCAGTGCTCGGGTCGCCTCGGTGGCGCCGAGATGTCCCGGACCGAGTGGTACCGCGAAGGTCGGGTCCCGCTGCACACGCTGAGGGCTGACATTGACTACGGCTTTCGTGAGGCCCGCACCACATACGGTCGCATCGGCGTGAAGGTGTGGATCTACAAGGGCGAGATCCTGCCCTACAAGAGCGTGCTTGAGGACAAGATCACCAAGGAGGCGGCCATGGCCGTCGGTGAGACCTCCGGCCAGACCAAGCCTCGCACCGTGGTGTCCTCGGCTGCCGCCCCCCGGCGCCCCGAGGCTGCTGAGGTGGCGGCCACCGAGCCCCCTGCGCCGGAGGTCACCGAGGCTGATCCGGCGCCGCTAGTCAAGGAGGGTGACGCCGAGTTCGAAAAGCTGCTCGCTGAGGAGGAGGCCATTGAGGCATCCACCAAGGAGAACCACGAGACGCCGCACTTCCGCGGCGGGGATGGTGACTGAGCCGTGTTGATGCCGAAGAAGGTTCGACACCGCAAGCAGCACCGCGGTCGCCTCAAGGGCAATTCCAAGGGCCAGACCGAGATGACGTTCGGTGAGTACGGAATCCAGGCTCTTGAGCCGGGTTGGATCACCGCCCGCCAGATCGAGGC
>DPMC01000209.1:988-1601 GCA_003541675.1 Acidimicrobiaceae bacterium
AGCTGCCCGTATCGCCATGACCCGTCACATCAAGCGTGGCGGCAAGGTGTGGATCAACGTCTTCCCGGACAAGCCCATCACCGAGAAGCCGGCCGAGACCCGCATGGGTTCCGGCAAGGGCAACCCGGAGAAGTGGGTCGCGGTGGTCAAGCCCGGACGGATCCTGTTCGAACTGTCGTACAGCGACGCGGTCGTGGCCCGCGAGGCCCTCGACCGCGCCATTCAGAAGCTGCCCATCAAGGCACGCTTCGTCGAGCGTGAGGAGGGCTTCTAGCCATGGCGAAGAAAGAGACCCTGAACACCCTCGGTGACACTGACCTCCTAGAGCGTCTGTCCGACGCCAAGGAAGAGTTGTTCAACTTGCGCTTCCAGTTGGTAACCGGCCAGCTCGAGAACTACGCGAGGGTCGGGCAGGTCAAAAAAGAGGTGGCCCGCATGCTGACCGAGCTGCGAGCCCGTGAAATCGACGCTGCCGAGGCCATTGTGGCCGGCGGCGAGGAGGTGGCCGACTGATGGCCGAGACGACCGAAACGACCGAACGTCCGAACCGCCGCAAGGTGCGTGAGGGTCTAGTGGTCTCTGATGTTCAGGACAAGACGGCGATCGTCGAGAC
>DPMC01000209.1:1931-5607 GCA_003541675.1 Acidimicrobiaceae bacterium
GTCGACCGCGTCCGGCACCGCCGGTATGCCAAGACGGTCCAGCGGACCAAGCGACTCCACGTCCACGACGAAGACAACCAACTCAGCGTGGGCGACCGCGTGCGGGTCCAGGAGACCCGACCGCTGTCCAAGTTGAAGCACTGGCGTTTGGTCGAGATCCTCGAGAGGGCGAAGTAATGATTCAGCAGGAGACCCGACTCCGGGTCGCGGACAACTCTGGCGCCCGCGAGGTGCTCTGCATCAAGGTGCTGGGCGGCTCCAAGCGTCGTTACGCCTCGATCGGCGACATTTTCACCGCGACGGTGAAGGACGCCAATCCCGGTGCGGCCGTCAAGAAGGGTGAGGTCGTCAAGTGCGTCGTCGTCCGGACCAAGAAGGAACGTCGTCGTCCGGACGGGAGCTACATCCGGTTCGACGAGAACGCGGCGGTGCTTATCAACGACCAGAACCAGCCTCGAGGCACCCGCATCTTCGGCCCAGTCGGGCGAGAGCTACGGGGCCACAAGTTCATGCGAATCGTGTCGCTGGCGCCGGAGGTGCTCTGAGATGAAGATTCGCAAAGGAGACAAGGTGCGGGTCCTGGCCGGCAAGGATGAGGGCAAGGAGGGCAAGGTGAGCCGAGCCATCCCCGCTGATGACAAAGTCATCGTGGACGGCATCAACATCGCCAAACGCCACCAGAAGCCCACGAGCGCTACGGACCAGGGCGGCATCATCGAAAAGGCGATGCCACTACACGTGTCCAACGTGGCCATCCTGAGCCCGTCGGACGGCAAGCCGACCCGCATCGGGTACCGATTCACTGAGACCGGCGACAAGGTCCGGATTTGCAAACGCACGGGGGTGGACATCGATGGCTGAGACACTCATTTCTGACTCCGGTACCACCGCAGCGGTGCGGATGCGTGTGCGTTACAACGACGAGATCCGGAGCGCGGTACAGACCGAGCTGGGCCTCGCCAACGTGATGCAGGTTCCGAGGCTGTCCAAGATCGTCGTCAACATGGGTGTCGGTGACGCCGCCCAGCAGGCGAAGCTTCTGGATGGTGCACTGACCGACCTGGAGGCCATCACCGGCCAGAAACCGATGGTGACTCGGGCCCGGAAGTCCATCTCGAACTTCAAGCTCCGCGAGGGCCAGCCCATCGGGGCCAAGGTCACGATGCGGGGCGACCGCATGTACGAGTTCCTGGACCGCCTGATCACTCTGGCGATCCCCCGTATCCGTGACTTCCGCGGGCTCAGTCCGAAGTCGTTCGACGGTAGCGGTAACTACACGTTCGGCGTGACCGAACAATTGATCTTCCCGGAGATTGACTACGACAAGGTCGATCGCACCCGGGGAATGGACATCACGATTGTGACGTCTGCGTCCGATGACGCCGAAGGGCGGGCCCTGCTCGCGGCGTTTGGTTTCCCATTCCGGAAGGAAGGGCAGTAGTGGCTAAGAAAGCACTGGTCAACAAGCAGCAGAAGACCCCGAAGTTCAAGGTTCGGGCCTATACGCGGTGTCGCCGTTGCGGCCGACCGCGTTCGGTCTACCGCGCCTTCAACCTCTGCCGGATCTGCCTGCGGAGCATGGCCCACGCGGGAGAGATCCCCGGGCTCACGAAGTCGAGCTGGTGAGGAGGGTCTGACATGACCATGACCGATCCCGTCGCTGACATGTTGACGCGCATTCGCAACGCCAACGTGGCGATGCACGAAGGCGTCAATATGCCGTCGTCGAAGCAGAAGGTGGCGCTCGCTGACATCCTCAAGTCCGAGGGTTATATCCGCGACTATGCGGTGTCGGAGGCCAAGACTGGCCCCGGCCAGGTGTTGAACATAGAGATGAAGTACTCCCCCGAGCGGGAGCGCGTCATCAGCGGCGTGAAGCGGGTCTCCAAGCCCGGCCTTCGCGTGTACAGCGCCTCCAACCGGATTCCCCGCGTGCTCGGAGGTCTCGGCGTCGCCGTGATCTCCACGAGCCGCGGACTTATGAGCGACCGCGAGGCCCGCCGCCGAAGGATCGGTGGCGAGGTGCTCTGCTACGTCTGGTAGGGAAGGAGACGACATGTCCCGAATCGGGAAGGCTCCTATCACCGTTCCGTCCGGTGTCGAGGTCCAGATCCAGGGTCGCCAGCTGGCCGTCAAGGGTCCCAAGGGCGAACTCGACATCGAGGTTCCCGGTGACATCACCGTCCGTCAGGACGGCGAGGTGCTCCTCGTGGAGCGCCCCGATGATGAACGTCAGAACCGTGCCCTGCACGGTCTGACTCGGTCGTTGGTGAACAACATGGTGGTCGGCGTGACCGAGGGGTTCTCCAAGGAACTCCAGATCGTCGGCGTCGGCTACCGAGCAGCGGCCAAGGGCACAAACGCCTTGGAGCTGCAGCTCGGATTCAGTCATCCGGTGAACGTCGAGGCTCCGGACGGCATCTCGTTCGACGTGCCGGAACCGACACGCATCATCGTGTCAGGCACTGACAAGCAGGTTGTCGGCCAGGTGGCCGCCAACATCCGTTCGTATCGCAAGCCGGAGCCCTACAAGGGCAAGGGCGTGCGGTACCTCGGCGAGCACGTGGCCCGCAAGGCCGGAAAGGCAGCCAAGTGAGCAGCCTGGATCGTTCCAAGGCGCGTCAGCGTCGACACCGTCGGGTCCGCAAATCGGTCCGGGGCTCGGAGTCCCGTCCCCGTCTTGCGGTCTTCCGTTCGGCTCGTCATATCTCAGCCCAGGTCATCGACGACCGTTCGGGTCGCACCGTGGCCGCGGCATCGACCGTTCAGGACGGTGTGGCCGAGGGTGTGACCGGGGTGGCTGCCGCCACCGAGGTCGGACGGGTGGTCGCTGAGCGAGCACGCGAAGCCGGAATCGCGTCGGTGGTCTTCGACCGAGGCGGATACAAGTACCACGGCAGGGTGGCGGCGTTGGCCGATGCTGCCCGCGAAGCCGGACTGGAGTTCTAGTGGCACAGCACAATAATGACGATGCCTCCCTCAGGGAGTCGCGGGTCATCCACATCAACCGCGTGGCCAAGGTGGTCAAGGGCGGCCGTCGGTTCTCGTTCACCGCGCTCGTGGTGATCGGTGATGGCGCTGGCCGGGTCGGCCTGGGCTACGGCAAGGCCAAGGAGGTTCCGCTGGCCATCCAGAAGGGGACTGAGGAGGCCAAGCGAAACTTGTTCAAGGTGGCGCTGACTGGTTCGACCATCATCCACCCGATCCTCGGCGTCATGGGCGCCGGGCGGGTGATGTTGAAGCCTGCCGCTCCTGGTACCGGGGTCATCGCCGGTGGCGCTGCTCGTGCCATTCTCGAAGAGGCTGGCATCCACGACATCCTGTGCAAGTCACAGGGGTCGTCCAACCACATCAACGTGGCCCGGGCCACCATCGCCGGCCTCAAGGGGCTGCGACGGCCCGACGAGATCGCCCGCCTGCGTGGCTTGGACCCGGAGGAGTTCGTGCCAGGTGCCCTGCTTGAGGCGTACCGTCGTACCGAGGCCGGCGTCGGCGTCGGCTCAGACGACACTGCGGGACGGTGAGTGACATGACCCAGTTGGTCGTTACCCAGATCCGCAGCGCCATCGGCGCCAAGCCCAAGCAGCGGGGCACGCTCCGAGCTCTCGGCTTGGGCCGGATCGGACGAAGCAACACTCTGCCGGACCGTGGTGAGATCCGGGGCATGATTGCCCGG
>DPMC01000209.1:5911-6065 GCA_003541675.1 Acidimicrobiaceae bacterium
GATCCGGGGCATGATTGCCCGGGTTCCGCATCTGGTCCGGGTGGAGGAACTGGCCGGGGAGGCTGAGTGACATGAAGGTTCATGATCTACAGCCGGCTCCCGGCTCCACAAAGCGGGCCAAGCGTGTTGGTCGAGGTATCGGCGGGAAGGGTGG
>DPMC01000209.1:6368-12299 GCA_003541675.1 Acidimicrobiaceae bacterium
AGCGCGAGGCATCGGCGGCAAGGGTGGCAAGACCGCCGGTCGCGGTAGCAAGGGCCAGCGGGCCCGTAACACCGTCCGCGTTGGTTTCGAGGGTGGCCAGATGCCTCTCCACCAGCGGATTCCGAAGCTCAAGGGCTTCAAGAACCCGTTCCGCGTGGAGTACCAGGCGGTCAACCTAGACACCATCCAGGAGTGTGGCCTCGACGAGGTATCGCCCGAGGCGCTGCACGCTCAGGGCTTGGTCGGCAAGAAGTCGTTGGTCAAGGTGCTGGGTCGTGGCGAGTTGACTCGTGCGGTCACCGTGAAGGCCCACGCCTTCTCGGCGTCGGCCGAGGCGGCTATCACGGCTGCCGGTGGGACCATCGAGAAGCTTCCGCTCCCCTTCGCAGTACGTCCCGCAGCCAGCGGTAACGCGCTGATGAACCGCTAACCCGATCCATCTCGGTCTCGATCCGATAGGCGACAGGAGTCCACGTGCTGTCCAGCATGCTGAACATGTTCCGGGTTGCCGATCTGCGAAAGCGGATCGTCTTCACCCTTCTCATGATCCTGCTCTACCGGATCGGCGCGTTCATGCCCGCTCCGGGCATCGACGTCGAGCAGGTGCAGTTGCTGCGCGATCGTGCTGACCAGGGCGGCGTGCTTGCCTTCCTGCAACTCTTCTCCGGCGGGTCGCTGACCAGTTTCGCCGTGTTTGCACTGGGCGTCATGCCCTACATCACCGCCTCGATCATCATGCAGGTGCTCGGCGTGGTTGTGCCCCGCATCGAGCAGTGGCAGCAGCAGGGAGCGGTCGGCCAGCGCAAGATCACCCAGTGGACCCGCTATCTGACGGTGGCCATCGCCGTCATCCAGTCCACGAGCTTTGCCTTCCTGTTCAACGACCAGGGCAACTCCATCTCCGGCCAGTCAGGTGCGAATCTGCTGCCCGACTTTCACATCGGCACGGTCAGCGTCGTCGTATTGACCTTGACCGCTGGAACGGCACTGCTGATGTGGATGGGCGAGCTGATCACCCAGAAGGGGATCGGCAACGGCATGTCACTGCTGATCATGATCTCGATCGTAAGTGGCTTCCCGGCGCAGGGTTCGTTGATCCAGGCAGAGAATGGGGCCATTGTCTCGTTGGTCGTCCTGGCCTTCCTGATGCTGATGGTGGCGGCCATCGTGTTCGTCGAGCAGGGCCAGCGCCGCATCCCCGTGCAGTTCGCCAAGCGCGTGGTGGGGCGCCGGATGTATGGCGGCCAGAACACCTACATCCCCCTGAAGGTCAACCAGTCGGGCGTGATCCCGATCATCTTCGCCTCGTCGGTTCTTTACCTGCCGGTCCTGGTGGCTGCGGCCCTTCCGTGGGACGGTTTTCGGGGCTGGATCGACAACAACCTGGCCCAGCCGGACAACGTCTTCTACTTCACCATCACCGGGCTGCTGATCGTCGGCTTTGCCTACTTCTACACGGCGATCACCTTCGACCCGGTGAAGCAGGCCGACACCATCCGCAAGCAGGGTGGTTTCGTGCCCGGCATCCGGCCCGGTCACCAGACCGAGCGGTACCTGGCCAGGATTCTGTCCCGCATCACGCTGCCCGGGGCCCTGTTCATCGCCGGTGTGGCCCTTGTGCCGTCGATCTTGATCAACATCTTCCTGGACACCAGTGCTGGTGTTGGTTCGGGTGGCGCGGCTGGCTTCGGCTTCATCGGTATCTCGATTCTCATCGCGGCGGGCGTGTCGCTCGAGACGATGAAGCAGGTCGATTCGCAGCTCACGATGCGCAACTACGAGGGCTTCCTCAAGTAGATGACCTCCGTCCGACTCGTCATTCTCGGCCGCCAGGGATCCGGCAAAGGGACCCAGGCGGGGCGTCTGGTCGAGGCCTACGGACCAGTCCACATTTCCACCGGCGACATGCTTCGTGCTGCGGTGGCCGCCGGAACCGAGTTGGGTCTCCAGGCCAAGGCGCTGATGGACGCGGGGGACCTGGTGGGCGACGACCTCATCAACTCGATCGTGGCCGAACGCCTGGTGGAGGGCGACGTGGTCGAACGTGGCTTCCTGCTCGACGGCTATCCCCGCACCCCGGATCAGGCCACCGCGCTGGAGGGCTTCCTGGCCGAGGCTGGCACGCCGTTGGACGTTGCGGTCAACCTCGATGTCCCGGTCGATGAGGTCACCGCACGCATGGTTGCCCGTGGCCGCGCTGATGACACCGAGGAGGGCATCCGCCGCCGCCTCGACCTCTATGAATCCGAGACAGCGCCGCTCCTAGCCTGGTTCGCCGAGCATGACCTGCTTGACGTGGTCGATGGCCTGGCCGACGAGGAGACTGTGTTCGACCGCCTCACCTCGGTCATCGACGGTCGCCTCCGTGTCGGAGACGCCAGAGGGACGCGGTCGGGGATGCCTGTCAGATGCGCCCCGGGAGCCTGATGACCAGTCGTTCTGTCCGCCATACCAACGGGTCGCGGGTTGGCCCCCCGGAGGGCCCCCGATAGCGTTGTCCACTGGCCTGAGCCGGGTGTGCGCCCTTTGGAGCAGCCCCCGACATCGGGTCCGGCGGATTCCCATCCACCAACTCACCCAACATCCGCCCACCAAGTCCGAAATCAACCAGGAGCACCACACTGTCGAAGCCCAAGGAAGATGCGATCGTGATGGAGGGAACGGTTCTCGAACCGCTGCCCAACGCCATGTTCCGCGTCGAACTGGAGAACGGCCACAACGTCCTGGCCCACATCTCCGGAAAGATGAGGATGCACTACATCCGCATCCTTCCTGGCGACAAGGTCCAGGTGGAGCTCACCCCGTACGACCTCCAACGAGGTCGGATCACCTACCGCTACAAGTAACCGCTACCCGTAGCCGTCACGAAGAGCAGAAGAGAACAAGCATGAAGGTCCGAGCGAGCGTCAAGCGCATCTGTGACAAGTGCCGGGTGATCCGGCGTCATGGACGTGTGCAGGTCATCTGCAGCAACCCCCGTCACAAGCAGCGTCAGGGTTAGAGGAAGCATCTCATGGCACGTATCTCAGGCGTCGACGTCCCCCGCGAGAAGCGGGTGGTGATCGCGTTGACTTACATCCACGGCATCGGCCGCACCTCCGCACTGAACATCTGCGAGGGCACCGGCGTCGACCCCACCACCCGAGTCCGTGATCTCACCGATGACGAGGTCACGGCGATCCGGGCGTTCGTTGACCAGCAGTTCAAGGTCGAGGGCGACCTCCGGCGTGAGGTCTCCCAGAACATCAAGCGCAAGATGGACATCGGTTGCTATCAGGGCCTGCGTCATCGTCGTGGCCTTCCGGTCCGCGGACAGCGCACCCACACCAACGCCCGGACCCGTAAGGGCCCCCGCAAGACAGTCGCGAACAAGAAGCAGGTCACGAAGTAATGGCGAAGCCGAGCGCTGGGGGCCGACGTCCCCGCAAGAAGGAACGCAAGAACGTCCCCCATGGCGTTGCGCACATCAAGAGTTCCTTCAACAACACGATCATCACCATCACCGACCAGGGTGGGAACACTCTGGCGTGGGCCTCTGCCGGAAACGTTGGCTTCAAGGGTTCGCGCAAGTCGACGCCGTTCGCTGCTCAGATGGCGGCCGAAGAGTGCGCCCGGCGGGCCATGGAACATGGTGTCCGCAAGGTCGACGTGGTGGTGCGTGGCCCGGGATCCGGTCGTGAGACCGCTATCCGGACCATCCAGAACACCGGCATCGAGGTGACGGGGATCAAGGACGTCACGCCGATTCCCCACAACGGCTGCCGGCCGCCCAAGCGTAGGAGGGTCTGACCGAATGTCTCGTTACACCGGCCCCCGGGCCCGCGTCTCGCGGCGTCTGGGCACCAACATCTTCGGCACCAAGGGTGAGGTCGTCGCGCTGGACAAGCGCCCGTACCCGCCCGGCGAGCACGGCCGTACCCGTCGTCGGGGCAACCCGTCCGAGTACCTGCTGCAGCTTCAGGAAAAGCAGAAGGCCCGTTTCTCGTACGGCCTGTCCGAGCGTCAGTTCCGTCGTCTCTACGAGGAGGCGAACCGCCGTCAGGGAGTGACCGGCGACAACATGCTCCAGTACCTAGAACTCCGCCTCGACAACATCGTCTACCGGGCCGGCATGGCCGCCACTCGGCCTCAGGCCCGCCAGTTGGTCAACCACGGCCATGTGGACGTCAACGGCAGCCGGGTCGATATCCCCAGCTACCGCTGCAGCAAGGGTGAGGTGATCACCCTGCGTGACAAGGCCCGCAAGATGGTCGTGGTTCAGTGGAACATCGACGTGCTGGACCGTCAGGCTCCGGCGTGGATGGACATTGAAGACGATGGCCACCGGGCCGTCATCCGTGAAATCCCGGTCCGCGAGCAGATCGACATTCCGGTCCGTGAGCAGTTGATCGTCGAGCTCTACTCCAAGTAGGCGTCCGCCTCGCGGCGCCTCCCACTCTTTCCCGATCCCCCCGAAGCGAAGGACAATCTCATGTTGGTCATTCAGCGACCCACGGTCACCGCGGTGGCAGATGCCGACGGCAATCGTCAGCAGTTCTCCATTGAACCCCTCGAGCCAGGCTTCGGCCACACGCTCGGAAACTCCCTGCGTCGGACACTGTTGTCGTCCATCCCGGGGGCTGCGGTCACCCAGGTCAAGTTCGATGACGCACTCCACGAGTTCGGCACCATCGACGGCGTCGTCGAGGACGTGACCGACATCGTGTTGAACCTCAAGGACGTGGAGCTCCGCTGCCACAGCGACGAGCCCATCACCCTGCGGGTCGACGTGCGAGGCGACACTGAGGTGACCGCTGGAGCACTTGAGACCAACGAGCAGGTCGAGGTACTGAACCCCGACCTCCACCTGGCCACGGTGACCGGCAAGGGTCGTCTGGCCCTGGAGCTGACCGTCGAGATCGGCCGCGGCTACCTCGGTTCGGACCGCGCCAGCGGCGATGCTGTCATCGGGGTGATCCCGGTCGACGCTCTCTTCTCACCGGTTCGTCGGGTCTCCATCGAGGTGGAGCCCGTGTCGGTCGGTCAGACCACGGACATGGACCGCCTCGTGCTGGACGTCACTACTGACGGTTCCATCACCCCCCGTGATGCCCTGGCTTCGGCCGGCGCCACGTTGCGGACCCTCGTCCAGCTGGTCGAGGACATGAGCGACGAGGCCCGTGGCCTTGAGTTAGGCGAAGCTGAGGAGGTAGGTGGCGGTTCTCCCGACCTCGACCTACTGATCGAGGATCTCGACCTTTCCGAGCGTCCCCGAAACTGTCTCAAGCGAGCTCAGGTCGATACCGTCGGCCAGCTCCTGGAGAAGACGGAGGACGACCTGCTGGCCGTCACCAACTTCGGCCAGAAGTCGCTCGACGAGGTAATCGAAAAGCTTGACGAGCGCGGCCTGACGCTGCGGGTCCGGGACTGACGTCATGCCGGCAACCCCCAAGAAGGGCCGTCGCTTCGGTGGCAGCTCGGCTCACCAGAAGTCGATGATGGCCAACCTCGTGGCGTCGCTGATTGCCGCTGAGGGCATCACGACTACGGAGGCCAAGGCCAAGGCTCTGCGCCCCATCGCCGAGAAGATGATCACCAAGGCCCGTAAGGGCGGTGTCCACAACCACCGTCAGGTGGTCTCGTTCCTCCGAGATCGTGAGATGGCCGCCAAGCTCTTCGACGAGATTGGTCCCCGCTACGTCGACCGTCCGGGTGGTTACACGCGGATCCTCAAGGTCGGCCCCCGCCATGGTGACAACGCGCCGATGGCTCGCATCGAGCTCGTCTGACCCAGCCCCTTTAGGGCACATCCCGCTCCAGCATGTTCGGACCGGGGTGGGAGGACCAGTTCATGAGGGTCCTGTAATGAGGGCCAGGGCGACCGTCGCCTATGACGGGGCCCCGTTCCACGGGTTCGCCGCCAACGCGGGCGTACCCACCGTCGCCGGCTTG